>DASXSW010000079.1:0-24784 GCA_036505755.1 Binatia bacterium
GCCCAAGGCGCGCCGAAGAGGGCTGACATCGCGCCGATCAGCAGACCGCCGAGCAGCAGCACGACATGCGTCATGTGAAAGATCGCCATCGTCCGGCCGCGAAATTCCGGCGGTGAGTACGTTTGAATGATGGTCTGCACGAGCGCGTGGGAGCTCACGTGACAAAGGCCGATGACCGCCATCAATACCATTGAAAGTGGAAACCAAGATGATGCGGAAAAGATCACGACGAGCACGCCGTAGAGCGCGACCCCGCCAAGCATCAGCATGCCACGCGGCATGTGATCACCGACGGACGCGATAAGAAAAGAGCTGCACAGCGCCCCGATCCCCATTGACGTGAGCAGCAAACCCTGTCCTCTGGCGCCGACTTGAAGCAGATCGCGCGCGAAGACCGGCAAGAGGGTCGAGAACGGAATCATGAACAGAGAAGCGATGATGACGACGAGGATGCCCGTGCGCACCATTTCGTTCCGCCAGCTGAATTTCCATCCTTCGATGATGCTTTGGCCGAACGTTTCCTGGTGCGCGGCCGCGCCGCCGCGTACGAAGCCGGAAGCAGAACGGCCGGATTTCATCTGCGTCGTCCATATTGTCGCCAAGAGAAAAAAGACAGCTTGAACCGCATAGGAAACGGCAGTGCCAAAAAGTGAGATCAACAACCCTGCCAGCGCCGGCCCCGTGCTGCGCGCCATGTTGAAAACCACCGCATTGAGACCGATGGCATTCGTGAGATTTTTGCTCGGCACAGTATCGGAGATCATGGCGGCCCGGGACGGCTGTAGGAACACCTGAACGCACGCCATCAAGAAAGCGGTCACATAAACGTGCCATGGCCGGATAAGACCGGTAAAAATCAGAAATGCGGTAACAACATACAGGAATCCATTGGCGAATTGGGCGGCTAGGACCTGAAACTTGCGTGAATAGCGGTCCGCCGTGCTGCCGGCGATCGGCGAAAGCAGCAGAAACGGTATGGCCTGGATGCCTCGCACCAGACCGAGTTGCAAAGCCGAGTCGGTTAACTCGTAGATGAGCCAACCACGGGTGACCTGATCCATCCAGGTGCCCATCGATGAAAAAATCTGCCCGTACCAAAGCAATCGATATTCGCGGTGGCGCAGCGCTTCAAATGCGCGCAGGCGAACCAAGAGTTCAATCGGACGTGAAAGCGGTTGGGAAGCTTCTCCATCGCTTTCTATCTCCGGTACCGTCTCGGCCTTTTTTTGCCGTGCAGGTGTTGATTGCAGAACGTACTCCAAACTGGCCGAAGGAGGCGAGCTTTCTCGGCAGCCTAGAGCCAAAAAATCTGTTTTGCCTATAACACGCGCGCGACAATCGCGTCCACTTGTCGCGCTCAATTTCCGCGCGGCTAGGACGCGCGATGCGCTATTTCGATTTGTCTGTCATCTGGGAATCCGCCGGCGCATTCGAAACTTGCCGCGCCAAACGATAGGCCATCCAACCCAGCACCAAGACGCCAAGGATCAAGCTTCCCCACAGCGCCCATGTCTTGTAATCCATCGGCGCGTTAAGACGCGCTGGCCCTGCCAATGTAACCTGCTCGCCCAGCGGTGCCGCTTTGACTTTAAATTCCGCGTCGGTTTTGTAGCCGGGAATCAGCGAATCGATCGAATAGGCCGCGGATTTCACTTTGACGTTGCCGTATGTCAGCTTAAACGGCGCCGCGCCGCGCGCGGCAAAGACCAACTTTTGCGGCACCCAGCCGATTGAAATTACCGGCACGCCCGCGCCCAGGCCGCCGCCCTTCTGATCGATGCGGAGCAGCCAATAACGTTCGCCGCGGCTGGTCAAAGCGATTTCGGGGCTGGTCACTTCCCCGTCACGATCGCGCAAACGATACGCCGTTGCCTTCGTCACCAGGTGCCAGTCTTCGCTTGTTTTTACGCGAGAGAGAATCTCCAGCTGCACCAAACTATTCACTTGAGGCAGTTCGACGCGCAGCCGGTCGAAGGGGAAAGGTCCGCCGAGATCGTAACCGTATTCACCCGCTTTGGCGGCGATTGCCGCGCCCGTAATGTTCTGCCAGACGCGGCGCGACGAAACTGTTTCCGCCGCGGGCTCAGCGATGACGGTCAATGCCTCGACAGGCCGTTGATTCTCCGGCCATGAAACGCGCAAGTATTTGAATTTTCCGCCACGCAGTTCCAACCGATCCTGCCGCAATTGATGACCGCCGAAGGAAAGCCGCACCAACGCCGCACGATCGGCGACCATGCTCCAGGCCGAGAGATCGTCACTGCCCTCGATTCGAATTCTGCCGACAAAGCCATCTTCGTCGCCCTGCCAGTCGAAACGCAATGCCTGGACGGCGTGTTTCAAGGCGCTGGCGTCCAACAAATAACCGCGCAGTTTGCCCTTGGCCGCACCCGCTTTAGCTTGGCCGCGGATCGACACGATGGTGCCGTCAGATCGTCTTTCGATGCGCACGTTCAGATCTTCGAGCTTGTCACTAGCGTCACCGTACATTGGGAACGCGGCCAGGCTCACCGCGGGGACGCTTTCAGTGTTCGTCACTGCGCGCGGTCTCAAGGCATGCGGCACCACCTCGCCTTGCCCGTTAAACACCCGCATATCCCCGAGATCGCTGCGCGTCACGCCGCGATAAACCAGTGCCGGAATCTCGATCTCATAAAGCGCGACTTGCCCATCGGCTTGGATCGGCATTCCGTAGGCGAACTCTTCCGGCCGCTCGGCGGCGAGGGCGCTGCTGGACGCCAACAGCAGGAGTAAAACGACCGGTTTCATTTACCCTCCTCCACGGCTGCCGGCGGCACCGGCGAAACGTAACCGATCACCAACATCAATAGGCCGACGCCGATGAATGAGACAATGCGCTCGATGCCGCCGATGTTTGATAGATCGATGAAGAATAATTTGACGACGACCAGCGCCATCAATCCAGCTCCCGTAAGCCAAAGCGGGCGTACGCGCAGATGAGTCGCCCATAGCATGATGCAAAGAGCCAGTACGCTCCAGAAGATCGACAACGAGGCCTGCACCAACATCGAGCGCATCATCGCGTCGAGAGCGAACGGCACCCCCGCCCAATGATGCACGGTCCGCAGCAGAATACCGTTAAGCCAGAAAAACCCGATGCTGCCGAGAGCAACATAAGCGAGCTCGGCGGTCTGGAAAAGCTGCGGCGCAAACGGCGCCGCACGCAAGCGGCGAAACCAAGCATACAGCGCGAGTAGTGCAGCGCCTTGCGCCAGGTCGAGGGGATTCAACAACGGCAAGTACGGTAGCGGCGCCGGATCGCCGCGGCTATCGAAATTGACATGGACCATCCAGAGCCAGAGAAATGCCGCAAGCAAAATGCCGCCGTGCAACAAATAAGCTTCAAAGAAACGCGCCACCGGCCAAGCGGTGCGCTCGCCTCGGTCGGACAGCCATGCGAGCAGGGCAATTGGCACCAGCGGCCAGCCAACCAATCGCCAGACATCGCCGACGCGCACCAACTCTCCGGTCAACCAGCCTACTTCCCATGCGCCCAGCGCCGCGAAGAGCCAAACGCCCGCGGCGTGCCACCAATGGACGTGTGGCATCTCGCCCTCGTGACGGCGCAACAACCACAGATGGGCGGTGAACGCCAGCGGCCAGACAATATATCCGAAGTACTCGAGCGGGTGTGCCGCCCGCGTAGTATCTCCCACCGCCAAAGCATAGATCAACGGCAGCAGCGCGACGACCGGGTACAGAGCTTCATCCCAGTTTAAGCGGCGCCGCAGAACGCTGAACAGCGCGCAGGACGCCGTGACAAACAATACAACGCTATGAAAACGGTATGATCGTAGCTCAAGGGGGCGGGTCCTAACATAGGCTGTGATCTCCTCGAAACCGGCGCCAAACCACCATAACGCTCCCCAGCAAAACAGCGCCGTGGCGACGTAGGCGACCTCTTGGCTCAAGCGTGCGCGCTGCTGTTTGAGATACCAGGCGGAAAAAAGCCCGGCCACGCTGATCATCACACAACCGAGATAAAAGCTATTGAATACCGGCACCGCGCCGCGCGGTTCCGCAGCGCTGAAGAAAAAAGCCGCGCCGGCGGCAAATTGCAAAAAGATACCGAAGCCGCGCGCCAGGATTTTATCTTGGCGGACGCCAATCCAGACGATCGCAGCGCCTTCCAATGCCCATGCGGCGGCGGTCCAGCGACCGTCGAGCGCGAGCGGAATCGCCAGCGTGCCGAATACGATGCCCAGAGCGAGGAACGATTCAACCAGCAGGCGCATATTTTCACTCGCCCGCACGAACAATACTTTTGCCAAGAGCAGATAGAAGCCGCTCAACGCCAGCGCGCTGAACGCCGTGGCATACTCGATGTCGCGCACCAATGCGGCTTGCAGTCCAAACGCCACCAAAGGAACGCCAAAAACCAAAGTGCCATCGACCGGGTCTCTGATACTCGCGTCTTGGCGTAGCGCGAACAACACCGCGATCGCGACGTAAAACAGGAAGAAGAGAATCAGGAATGGCTCCGTGCTTGCGAAGAACTCGGGCCTGTAAAACCGATCACCCCAGAGCAGCCCGATGATGAAGGTAAACGCGAAGCCGAGGAGATTAAGCGAGCGCCACGCTTTGAACCAAGCGACGATGAGAATGCCGAAATTGATCAGCGCGTAGAAGTTGAACAGCGCGACGTGGCTGCCGCCGCCGGTGGAAGCAAGCAGCGGCGCGAGAAAACCGCCGCTGACGCCCATCGCCGCGAGCGAGCGCGAATCCTGCAGCACCGCAAGCATCGCGGAGAACACCGCGATAGCCGCCAGCAGCGCGAACACCAAACCACCCGGCAACAATTGATAAAGCCTGAAGGCAGCGAACACTGTGAGATAGAGCACCCCAACGCCACCGCCCTGCACAATCAGAGCGTAACCGGGGCGCTTCAAGCGCAGATGCCAACCAATCGCCAACATGACGATCGCACCGAGCGCAACGCCGATCAGCCGCGCCTCGATCGGAATCTCGATATGCTCCGAAGTGTACTTGAGTAGAAAGGCAACGCCAAAAAATAACACGATAACGCCGAAGCGGACCAAGGTGTTGCCGCCGAAGAAAAAGTTCCACAGCGCCGAAGGTTCAGTCGGCGTAGGTGGTGCGGTGGTTCGAGGCAGCGCGGGCCGCGACGCGAAGGTCGGTCCACCAGAGTCTGACGGAGGCGGTTGTATCGGCGGCCTATGGGGTGATGAATCAGGCGCAACCGGCGTCTCGAGAGATGGAAGCGTTTGTGAAGCCGTGTCAGCGGGCTCGGCCGGGGCCGGCTCATGCTTTTCCGTGACGGGAGCTATCTCGGCTTGCGCCTCAGCTCGCGGCGCGCGTTCTAACGCTGCGACGCGCTCTTGCAGATGTCGAATCGATGCTTCGAGCCTCGCCAGACGTTCATCCCGAGCGCCCTTTAGGTTCTGCGCCAACGCCCAGCCGACTCCGGCCCCGGCCAGGGCGCCTATGACCGCGCCCGCTCCACCGCCGATGGCGCCGATGAATCCGCCCACGATTAAACCGATGAACCACATAACTTACCTCCGCAGCCCGTCTTTGTATGAACGACTCGACGAAATTTAGGCGCTATTTAGCGGCCGCGCAGGCAGAATAGCAGAGTCCCGTCTTGGACGTATACCGAATTATTGGGAGCTGGAAAATTCGAGAAACTCCGGCGGATAAGAAAGCTGCGGGATAGACATCCTCACGCCGTGAGAGAAAAATGGATTGTCGAACGGACGCGACAATTAATTCAAAGTGACGTAACGCTCCAAACGCGCGACTTCCTTCTTGTCGACGTACTTGCCGATCTCTTTGCGGAACTGCTCGATGTTGGTGTACGGCCGGTATTCTTTAAATTCGCGCAGCATGCGCTTGCCCGTGCCGGGAATGCTGAGGATGTCTTCGTCGCTGGCGCTGTTCAAATTGACCGGTACGAAGACATACTGTTCGAGGCGCGCCACTTCCTTTTGATCGACGTACTTGCCGATCTCCTTGCGGAACTGGGCGATCGTCTTATACGGGCGGTACTCCTGAAACTCGCGTAACATCCGATTCCCCACGCCGGGAATCAATAAGATCTCGCTCGGCGTCGCCGTGTTGAGGTTGATTTGCACGAACATCTTGCCGTAAAGCTCGGCCAACTGCTCTTTGCTCAAAGTCTTGGACAGCAGCGCGTGCAGATCGGCCATGTTCAAGAAGGGCCGCTGCTCCATGATGCTCTTAGCGAGCGCCGCGGTCATGTGCGGCAGCGCCAGCAATTCCTTCTCGCTCGCCATATCGGGATTCGCCAATTGGGATTGGCCGACTTGGCTTTGAGCGACATTCGGCAGACCGATGGTCGCCGCCAGCGCGCAGAGGAACAGAAAACGTCTGATCCGATTCATTTCATTCTCCTTTTTCCTTAGCGCCGTTGAGCGCCGGATGCTTATAAGTGTACGCCAATCCGATCAATCCCAACTGCATCATGACGCCGGGAGCGAGCAACGGCGGCACTTTGCCGCGAATCGTTTCCCAGAACAAGGTCCAACCACGGAGCGACGGATTGGATTCCAACTTGAACTCGGCGCCGCCCTGATAGTGAAAATAGATCCCGGCAAAGCCGCTCGCCATGAAACAAATGAATAGCGCCTGTAAAAGCCGCACGCTCAGTGCCGTCGAGCGAACCGCATGCCACCCAGAAACCGACAGCCCTAACAAAATCAAGATCACCGGTAGCCACTGGCGCCAGTCTTCATAGTGACTTAATAAAATCAGTTCTATACCGCTGCCAAGCATTCCGATCAGGAGAATCGAAAATAGCGCGAGACGAATCGTCCGGAGAGGCGTCGGCGCTTCTGCATTTTTCATCTTAGCGTTTGTCAGACACGATTTGATCGATCAGAACCTGCCCCGGATTGTGATCTCCTTGGCTAAAGTTTTAACTCACGAGCTGCCCATGTTCAAAGAGCCGGCTTGAAATACAAAGATTACAATAGCGGCTTGAGACAACGGGTCTTGTCTTCGCGGGAACAGACACGGATGGTTTTAAGGCGACATGAATGACGAACACCGCAGCCGCCGGCGGGACTGCCGGTGTCCCTCCATTCCAAAAAGTTACCTGCGCTCAGGGAATTAAGCCGCCAGGGCGTAATCATCGGCGCAATGTGTATCGCGACACTTTTTTGACGCCGCTCGGAAATTGAGGTATCTCTGATAGCGTAGATACGGACAAGATTACGCGCGATCATCGGGCCCTTGGCGGCTTGAGAATCGGCGTGTCTTCGCAGCGATCTGTTAGGAAAATCCGTGATTACATCGCGACGACCAAGAACGCGCCCTATTCGATACCGCTTGGATCGGTCGATCCGTCATATCGCTATGAGACTTATCGGCTGGTTAGCACCTGGCAACGAAGGTGTAAATCCCGATCTGCACGGCGGATCGATAAGGAAAATCTTGCTGGTCAGGCCCAATTTCCGCATCGGTAATGCCATTCTCGCCTTGCCCGCAATCGCCGCGTTTCGAAGGAATTTTCCAGAGGCTAGAATTGATTATGTCGGATCGCCGGTGTCAAATCTGCTCTTTCGAAATCAACCCTTGAACCATCATTATGTCGCGCCGCGCAGATTTCCCGGGGTACTATGGCAATATCCGCGCCTGATTCGCCTGCTTCGAGCCCACCAATACGACTTGGCGGTGGACATTAGCTGTTCCCAGTCGGGCGTTGGTTCTTTTGTCGTCGGTGTATCGGGGGCTCGAATTCGCGCGGGCTTGACTGGTAAGTGGGATCACCTATTCAATCTGAAAATTCCCAGACTGCGCGAGGGCAACAAATATCGCAAATTAAAGGAATTCCTCACTGCCATGCATGTCGAACAAAATGACCACGTAGGATCTCTCGAGTTCTCCGCCACCGAGAAGATCGAGGGACTGAGAAAGCTCGAATCCCTATGCGGCGGAAAAAGCGCAAAGACGGTCGGTGTCTTCGTTGGCGGGCGCAAACTGCGCGGCAAACGATGGCCGCTGGAGAATTTCACTGAGCTCATCAACGGACTTCATCAACGAGGAATCGCGGTCGTCACTTTTCTTGGCCCCGAAGAGAATGACATCGGTGATTCGCTCAGGGTGACTTTGCATCCGTCGATTCCCGTCATTTTCGAGCCTTCTGTCAGAAAATTCGCCGCCATTGTTTCACATCTCGGCCTGCTTATTTGCTGCGACTCCGGCCCCATGCATCTCGGCTGTGCCGCTGGTGTCCGGGTATTGGCGATCTTCCAAGGGGGCGATGCGGCGCGCTGGTCACCGCCGCCGGACGCGGCGCGAACCGTCTATCGCGAGGATAGCGGCAGCGCTGCGGCGGTGTTGGACGCCGCGCTTGAGGAGCTTTCATCCACCGACTCCACAAATGAATCACCAACCACGGGCCCGAGACCATCAGGCCCATCGCCGAAGGCCGATCCATCCGTCCTTTTCTAAATCGCGCTTCGCGACTGCGAAGATTCCCATGCTTCCGCTTCGATAGCTGCGAAGATAGTTCTTGGCTCTTCCATTCTTGTTTCTGTCTCCTTAGTGTCCAGACGACCGACCGACGGTAGTGACGGCGGCATCGCAAATAGGCTAAAATCATTTAGCGTGGTTGCCGCCAATTTTCCCGGTCTTAGTGTTTGATGAAGGGGTCGTATGAACGCTAACTGGTCGCGTGGTAGTTGGATTCTGTTCTTCGCATTATTATTCGTTATGCCGGTTCCGCAAATCTACGGAGCTGATTTGTCGCCGCCATTGACCGTCCGCGAATCTGGCGTCGCTTTGTACGCGCAACAAGATGAGGAAACCGACCGCATTGCTACTTTGGAAAAGGGCGAAGCGCTTTTTCCGATCGCCGAGTCAGTGGGAAGAGGCATCTGGTACATGGTGCGCACGAAACAGGGTGTCATCGGCTGGGTGCGCGCCATCGACGTGGAGGTTAGCAGTCAGGCCAAGGACACGTTTAAGGAAAAAGAAACCAGCTCGTCGAGTTGGGCCGCCCGCACTGAGGACGGTCGCACCTTTGTCGGCACTTTTAGCGTCGCGCCCAATCCTACCGCCCGCGCCGCGCGCGGATTTTGGACGCTGAAGGACGCCAACGGCGCCACCGTCATGAGCGGCGGCTGGTCGGCGGAGATGCACAGCACCGGCTGGAACGGCACCTGGCGCGCCAACGCGGACGGACGGCCAGGTGACTTCCGCGGTAGTTGGTCCGTCGACCCGGCACCATCCAAGAAAGTTAACTTTGCGGAATTGTTCGAGGCGGCTGTGAAGGATGCTGTCCGTGGTCTGTGGACCGGCGCTGGCGAATCAGGCGCTTGGACGATCCGGACTTTCAAGTAAAACGTTTGCAGCGGCAGCCGCGATCTTTTTCTCCCCGGCATCGACGGCTGTGTTATAATCTTGTTGTCGGGTGTGGGACGGACAACCAATGCAAAGCACGCCAAGATAAAACAAAACTACAAGTTCTAATATCGAAATTCGAAACAAATCCGAATGATCAAAAAATTCAATGTTTCAAACAGACCCCTTTTGGATTTTGTAATTGGGATTTTATTGGGGGGGTTTGTTTCGGATTCGGAGCTTCGGATTTCGGATTTTCATTGGAACCGGTAACAGGAAGGACATATGATGGATTCGGCCAACATGCCGCGCTTTGAAGCCATGACCACGGGCGTTCTGCTCGATCGCGCCTTTCGTCTTTACACGAGCAATTTTTCATTGATGCTCGGTATAACCGCCGCGGCGTACGTGCCGTTTTACTTGATCATGGTCATTATCGAATCCCGCGTTGGCGTCAACGTCCAAACTCCGAGCGGCGGCCTTTCGACTCTGTTGTTTCAAATCGTGTTCATGATCCTTTGGGCCAGCATTGCATTTCCGATTGCCAGTGGCGCCGCAACCTACGCGATCAGTGAACGGTATCTGGGTAACGAGGTTACGATTGGCGAGGCGCTGCGTTTGGCATTGAGCCGCTTTTGGACATTGTCGATAGCGCAAATCACCGCCACCATCCGGGTGCTGTTTGGCTTTTTATTATTGATCGTACCGGGAATTCTCTGGATGCTTTCCTACGCTTTGATCGTTCCTGCGGTCCTTATCGAAGGCCAGAACGCGACGCCGAGTCTCAGGCGCAGCCGCGATCTCGTCAAAGGCCACCGCGGCAAAGTTTTTTGCGTGATGTTCATCGTCAATCTATTGCAAGGGATTCTCGCCCTCGGCGTGAGCATGGTTTCCGGTATGATTTTCAGTAGTGATTCGGCTGGCGGCGCGGTGCTGAATTCCGCGATGAATAATTTACTGTCCATCTTTCTTACTCCGCTCGGCATTGTCGCCACGATTCTGCTCTACTACGACATGCGCATCCGCAAGGAAGGATTCGACCTGGAAATGCTCAGCCGCGCGATCACGCCCAATGCCGAAAGCGTGGCGGCCGTGCCGACGCCGAGCCGTTGATTCTCGATGTCGGCCGTGGCGCAACCGGGTCCGGTTCCTTCGCCGGAAACAATCCGTGAGGCAACCCGAGAGATCCTCGAGCGCCCGGAGTTTACCGAGCCTTCGCGCTGGCATGAGATCCTCCTTGAGATGCTGAAAGCAATTAAAGATTGGCTAGACGCGCTCGGCGCCTGGTCGGAAGCCAATCCCATCGTAGCTCGCGTTTTGTTCGTCGTAGCGCTGTTAATCCTGCTCGCCTGTCTTGCCCATCTCTTATATCTCGCTCTGGCCGACGTGCTGCCTTTTGGACGAAAGAAAGAAACCACGACGGCGCGCTCGACACGCTGGGAGATTCTGGAAGGCACGGCGACCAACTGGCACGACGCCTTGCAAGTCGCCCGCGACATGCTCAAGGAAGGCAACGTGCGGCGCGCGGTTTGGATTGCTCATCGGGTGTTGTTGGGACTTTTGGACGAACAGGGGGCAATAAAATTTACCGGTTGGAAAACTAACTCCCATTATCTTGGCGAATGCGCCCGCAGTCATCCCTGGTACCCAACCTTTGCCGAGTTGACCGAGCTCTATGAAAATGCCGTTTATGCCAGTCGCAGCGCATCTGCCAACACCGCAGACGCTTTGGTTAGCCGGGTGCGAGACTGGTGCAGCGAGACGAGCGGCTGACAATGACTTCGCGCACGTACAATCGTTTGACCGCGACGATCGCGACGGCGATTTTCCTTATTCTCTCGATCGTTCTCGCTAGTTTTTCCACCCGCGAGAGCACGGATGTTGTCCAACGACGCCCGTCGACATTTTTTACCGACTCCACGGGGGCGCGAGCCTTACTGCTGGTGATGAAACAGCTCTTGCCGTCAGTCGAGCAATGGCGCCGACCGCTCCAATTACTGGCGTTACCGAACCAACCGAATGTCCCGACGACACTTATCGTCGCCGGCCCGGGAAAGCCGATTTCCAAGAGCGAGTCGGATTATCTCGATCGCTGGCTCGCCGCCGGCGGTCAACTCATCCTGCTTACGGGCAACGGCTGGCCCACCGGCCAGCGCTCGGAATCCGACGAAGAGACGTCCGAGGAAACCAAAACCGCCACCGATGATCGACTGGAGGATCGTTCGGCAAAATTCCTGTCGCGCTACGCGCCATCGCTGCGCTGGACGAAGCCAGGCAAGGCTCAAACCGGTGAAGCCAGTGGTCCGTCGCTACCATCCGCGGGACTCAAGCTGCGCTGGTCACGCAGCTTCGCCGAGACGGGCGACGCCAAGGTCATCGCCGCGGCGGCCAACAAAGCCCTCGCCGTCGAAATGCCCGTCGGTCAAGGACGCATTATTGCCATTGCCGACCCGAGTATGGCGAGCAACGGCGCCCTGCGTCGATCGGACAACGCCGTATGGCTGGTCACACTGGCGGCGGGTTGGGCGAGCGGCAAAATTCTTTTTGACGAGTATCACCACGGCTTCGGCGACAAACGCAGCACGGCCGAGTTAACTGGCGCCTTTCTCATGACTCCTTGGGGCTGGTGTGTGTTGCAGCTCGCCGCGGCGGGGCTGCTTTATGCGTTCGCTTACCGGCACCGCTTCGGACGAATTTCGGAAACGCCCACGGCCGACCGGGCGAGCTCACTGGAATTGGTCGAAGCGCGAGCCGGCCTGCTTCAGACCGCCGCCGCCCGCGGACTGGCCGCGGAGTTAATCGTCCAGAATCTCTGTCAGGATTTGACGAAGGCCCACGGCAAGGCCGTGGACATCGCGAACTTGAGTCACGAGCTAGAGCGGGCAGGGAAAACCCGCGGTGCGCCAATTCAGACGGCAGCGTTGCAAGCTTTGCTCACGAAGATTCAAAACGGGGCATCACTCAATGATCAGGAGTTCATCGAGGTGGGACGAATCGCCGGAGAAATTTTCAGAGGACCGCAACATGAGCGAGAATAAAATTTCCACTGACGTGTTAAACATCGGCGGCGCCGTGCAAGCCGAGCTCGAACGGGTGATTTACGGTCAACGGTCGGCGATCCAAAGCCTGCTCGTCGCCATCACCGCCGGTGGCCACGCGTTGATCGAAGGTGTGCCGGGACTGGCCAAGACGTTGCTTGCGCGAAGTCTCGCTGCCGCGCTGCGCTGCAGCTACTCGCGCATCCAATTCACGCCCGACTTGATGCCGTCAGATATTACTGGAGTGAACGTTTTTGAATCGTCCACCGGGGCGTTCCGTTTTCGTCCGGGGCCGCTCTTTGCCGATATCGTGCTGGCTGATGAAATCAACCGAGCGCCGGCAAAAACCCAAGCCGCGCTGCTCGAAGCCATGCAGGAGTATCAAGTGAGCATCGACGGTCAAAGCCGCGAGCTGCCGCGCTGCTTCACCGTCGTGGCCACGCAAAACCCAATCGAGTACGAGGGTACCTATCCGCTGCCGGAAGCACAATTGGACCGGTTTCTTCTCAAAGTGATTGTCGATTACCCCGCCGAAGAAGACGAACGAGCCATGCTGAAAACCATGCAAGCCTTAGGCGCAAGAGCATTTCAACCCCATGGCGTCATCGAGCCGGTGGTGAGCGCGGAACAGATCAGCGCGTTGCGCGCGCAGACGCACGCGATCCGAGTGGACGAAACGGTGTTGGAATATGCTTTGCGCTTGATTCGGCAATCGCGCGCTTTGCCCAGTCTCACCCTCGGCGCGAGCCCGCGCGCGGCCATCATGCTGTTGCAAGCAGCCAAGGCGCTCGCGCTCTTGCGTGGCAAAGACTACGTCACGCCTGACGAGATTCAAGTGATGGCCTTGCCGGTCCTGCGCCATCGCATTCGTTTGACCCCGGAAGCGGAAATCGAAGGACTGACCGCCGACAGTTGCGTTCAGTCGCTGCTCGCTCAAGTCGATATCCCGCGTTAGCTGAAAGGACAAGCCCATTTCACTGCTTCCGACACTGCGGTTGATCCGGCTGCTGGCGCTCGGCGCGCCGCTCTGGCTTTTAGCCGTTATCGTTCCGGCTGGCTGGCTCGCTGGAGTGCTGTACTGCATGCTGTTGGCCGCGCTCACTTGGCGAGATTTGGGTACGATCCCGCGACGTTCGCAGCTCAGCGCCCGGCGCCAATTGCCGCCGCGTTTCGCGCTCGACGTCGAACACTCGATCAGGCTGATTCTCCATAATCGCTCCGCTCTGCGGGTGCAAGCTTCGCTGCGCGACGAGCTGCCTGACACTTTCGAGTCGATGACCGATTTGCCACCCGTAGCGATTCCGCCCGGGGGTGAGGCTCAATTGGATTTTACCGTTCGGCCGCTCAAGCGCGGTGCGCATGCATTCGGCAACCTGGTCTTGCGCCTGCAAGGCGAACGAGGCTTAATCCAGAAACAAATCACGCTTCTCGTTGCCGATACCGCTAAAGTCTATCCGAATTTTAGGGGTGCCGATCAATATCAACTGCTGGCGAAAATCGATCAACGTGACGAGATCGTTCGCAAACCGGCACAAATCAGGGCTGCAGGCACGGACTTTGAAAGCCTTCGGCCTTACATTTCCGGAGAAGACCCACGCAACATCGATTGGAAGGCGACGGCGCGCCGTGGCGCATTGGTCAGCCGCAACAAACAGGTGGAAAAAGGACAACAGCTAGCCGTCCTCTTGGACGCCGGACGCCTAATGGCGGAAACCATCGGCAAGTATTCGAAACTGGAGCACGCGCTCAATGCCACCGTCATGCTCGGTTATGTCGCGCAAAAGCGCGGCGATGCCCTTGCCGTCGCATCTTTCTCCAACAGGATCGAGTCCTTTTTACCTTCAGTGCGCGGTCCATCGCTTCTCGCACGGGTGCTGGAATCGCTTTACACCGTCCAGGTGCGCTCGGTGGAGTCCGACTATTGGCAAGCGATCGCGCAGATCATGACCATGCTCCGGCGGCGCAGCCTGTTGATTCTGCTCACCGACGTATTGGACGCCTCGGCCAGTGCAGGTTTGATCAATAACCTGTCACGCGCTGCGGAAAAGCATTTGGTACTCTGCGTAATACTCAGCGAGCCTCAACTGGGTGAGCTCGCCCACTCGATTCCCGTCACCGTAGAAGAAAGCTATCGAAAAGCCGCTGCCTGCGATCAGTTGCGCCGGCGCCGGTTGGCGCTCGAGAATATGCGCTCCCGGGGAATCTTGGTCTTGGAGACCAGTCCCGCCCACTTGAGCATCCACCTGGTTAAACGATACTTGGAAATTCGCCAAGCCAACCTGCAATAGCGCGATGGTCGCCGGAGCGAAAGCGCAACCAAAAGTGAAAAACAAATTTCACCACGAAGTCCCCCTCCTTCATCGTCCCCCGCAATGCGGGGGAGGAACGAGGAGGGGGCGCTCAGTTTCGCACGGGGGATACGGGAACGAGTCAGCCTCGTGTTGGAAGCGCGCGAGACAAAGTGTTGCCTGAGAAGTAATGAAGTAATATGGACGAGAGTGTTTTTATTTCCACGCCTGACCACGTCAGCCTCGAGTTCGAACTGGCCGGACCCGGATCGCGTTTTTCCGCTTATGTGATCGACTTCATCTTTAACGTCTTGTTGATCGTCGTCATCTTTCTTGTCGTTTTCTTGACTGGGGGGCTCTTTACTTTGAGATCGCTTGTTACTTCATCCCAGGGCAGCTCCAGTTGGAGCGCTTCATGGATTCTGGCGTTTTTGGTATTAGTCATTTTTTTGATCAACTGGGGCTATTACGTTTTTTTTGAGGGCCTTTGGCAAGGATCGACGCCGGGAAAAAAGCGTGTGGGCATCCGCGTCATTCGCCAAGACGGGCTGCCGATCGGATGGCGCGAGGCCGCGCTGCGCAATTTGGTGCGCGCCGCCGACATGCTGCCACCCCCATGCTATTTATTGGGCGGGCTGGTGATGTACTTTGATCCGCTCGGTCGCCGGCTCGGCGATATGGTGGCCGGAACCTACGTGGTCGTCGAAAAATTCGCGCTCGCCGAACAAGGCGCCAGCGGCGCAGCTTGGGCCACTCGCGTGGAACAAGGCCGTTCGCGCCAAGCGCTGACCTTGGCGCGCGGCATGATCTCGGCTCAACAGATCGGCTTGATCGAGCAATTCCTGGCACGGCGCCACGAGCTGTCCCGAGAGCGCCGCGCGCTCCTAGTCTGGCAAATTGCCGAGCCGCTGTTGTCCATGCTCGGTGAAGATCGTGACAGCTTGGCGCGCAGCGCCGATCGCACGGAACGCTGCGAACAGATACTCTTACAAGTTCTCGATCTCGCCCAAAGCCGCGAGCCCCATGTCGCCGTCGCCAGCAAGACGCCGCAACCAAGCTCCCTGTTTTGACATGCATAATTGACATGCAGGACGCCGAAGAAAAGCTTGACCAATGGATGCGCTTCTATCGAAGCGTGCAAGTTCTATTACGGGCCGGTCCGCGCGCCCTGCGCCGCTTGAGCGCGGCCGAGCTGACGCGTCTGATTGACGACTATCAAGGGCTCACCGCCGATCTAGCGCGAGCGCGCTCGTTCGGCGCGGCGCGCCAAACCGTGGATCAGCTCAATCGCATCGCCGTTGCCGGGCACAACTTATTGTACGGGCAAATTCGTTTGCGCGAGGCCGGCGCAACGACGCATTGGTTTGGTCGCTTCGCGAGAGCGGTGCGCGCGCATGTTTGGGCGGTCGCCTTGTCCGCGACCATGTTCTTCGGCTCGGCCGTCGTTAGCTTCGTCGCCATCCAACTTTACCCACACTTAGGTTACGATCTTCTCGACGAGAGTTTTCTCGACTTCGATCCCGCAAGTAAAGAAAATTTGCACAACATCCCGAGTCTGGCGCGCCCCGTCATATCGTCGTTGATTATTTCGAACAACATCCAAGTCACGCTGCTTGCCTTCGGCTTCGGGCTCACCGCAGGGCTAGGCACGAGCTTGTTGTTGATATTCAACGGGATCCACTTGGGTTCCGTGGCCGGCTGGATGACGCTGCACGGAAAACAAAGGGCGCTGTGGGGATGGATCATGCCGCATGGCGGCACGGAACTGCTGGCCATCTGCCTCGCGGGCGCGGCGGGTTACCTACTCGCCAGCGCGATCATTGCGCCCGGACAAGTGCGGCGCAGCACCGCGCTCAAGCGCGTCGGCACCGATGCGCTGACGATCGAGCTTGGCTGCATGGTGATGTTAGTCATCGCCGGATTCATCGAGGGCTTCGTTTCCCCGAGCCAAATAGATTATGCCAGCCGCATTGGCGTTCTCGTCGTGAGCCTCGCGCTCTGGGCGATCTACCTACTTAGCGCCGGCCGGGATCGAACGCCGCTGGTCTCATCTGATCCTTGATGGCTGCTTGACCGACAAAACCGCAAATGGTGCAGAGAAACGCCTTGGTTTGCGGCGCAACCTGCGTTTAAGTACAGTATCGTCGCTCGACAATTTTTAAAGTTTCTTTGTCGAGCATTCCTGATTTGCGTTCACGCTAAAAAATGGCAGGTCGATGATCATGGCGCAGCCGAAATCGACTAAGGCGCGCATCCATTTTTCAATGTTCCGGACCTATCAGTTGGCGGATCTGATTACGCTCGCCAACGGCGCCGCCGGAATGGCGGCGGTTTTCGTCACCATGAGCTATCTGACGTCTCCGGACAATTGGCGCATCTATCTGGCGTTGGCGTTGTTGCCGGCCGCGCTGGTCTTCGATATCGCCGACGGCAAAGTTGCGCGTCGTCATGATGAGCAATCGCCTTTCGGTCAAGAACTGGATTCGCTGGCGGACATCGTCAGCTTCGGTGTCGCCCCCGCTACCCTCGCCTATGCGCTCGGCATGCGCGGAGCATTCGACATCATCGTTCTCATTTTTTTTGTCGCCTGCGGCATCAGCCGATTGGCGCGCTACAACGTTACCGCCGGGCAACTCGCCGACGTCAGCGGCAAGGTGAAATATTTCGAGGGCACACCAATTCCGTCGAGCTTGATTCTCGTGGCTATCCTGGCAACTTGCGTGTATTTCGGTCGCACTGGCGATAATCTCCCGCTCGGCGTCGTCGAGATTGCTGGCGCGCACTGGCATCCGCTTTCGCTGTTATTTTTCGTAAACGGTTGTACGATGATCAGCAAGACGGTGCGCATTCCGAAACTATAAGGCGGCCCAAACTCACATTGCGAGGAGTCCCAACGTTGGGTTAACGACTCACTCGCTAGAAACGGACCCATCATGAGAATGAAGATCGTCGTGTACGCCGTTGCGTTCGCCGTCTCTATTGGCGCCACCGGCCTAGGCGACGCGCAAGAAAAAGTGCGGGTCGCCGTTTCCAATTTTTCCGCCTCTTACATTTCTATGCACATCGCCAACAGACGGGGCTTTTACGCCGAAGAAGGAATGATCGTTGAGATTGTACTGATGGCGGGACTTACTAGCACCCGAGCGCTCATCGGCAATAGCGTGGAGTTTGGTTCGGCGAGTAACCCCACCGCGGCGGTCCAAGGTGCAAAACTCAAAATCCTCATGGTGTTCAATGACAAACCACCGGGTATCTTGGTCGCCCAGCCTGGGATCAAGAGCGTCGCCGAGTTGCGCGGCAAACGAGTCGGTGGATCCACCGTCGGCAGTTTGGAGTACGGCTGGCTAAAAGAGCTGCTGCCAAAGTTTGGTTTACAGCTCGAAAGGGACGTTACTTTTGTCCCGGTTGGAGCGACCAGTACCCGCTTCACGGCGCTGCGAGCGGGCACCATCGACGCTTCACCGCTCAGCCCACCATCGAGCTTTCTGGCCCAAGACGCGGGCTTCCCCGTGCTGTTGCGCACCGCCGATCATTTAGAGGACATTCAGGCGTCGATCGTGGCCACGGACGAGCGTTTGGCTCGCCAGGGAGACTTGGTTCGCCGCTTCATGCGCGCGACGGTCAAAGGGCAACGAGTCTATCTCGCCAACCGACAGGAAGGGATTACCGCGATCATGGAGTTCACCCGCCATAAGGACCGCGAGCTAATGGCGCGTGTTTATGACGATCATATGAAAACCATCGCGCGCGATGGGACCATTCCCGAACGGCTGCAACGCATCGTTATCGAGCGGAGTAAACGCCTGACGGGAGTGACCCGCGACGTGCGGCCCGAAGAGATTTTCGATTTCTCCTACATGCGCAAGGCGCAAGCCGAAGTGACACAAAGCGGTTGGACACCGTAGCACCCCCGCGTTGAAAGCGCCTTTTCTTCAACGCGATTTATTAAATTTCGGTTAGTGTCAACTCAAAAGCGTATTTCCCTCTCCACCACGTTTCGTGGGGGAGAGGGCGAGGGTGAGGGGGCAGTTTACGCTCGAGAGCTCGAGGACACCTCAGCAATAATTTATTTTAACCAGCCGTCTTCCCGATAAGCCTTGACTGCGCCGTGATGCAGCGGCACGCCGCCAAATTCAAACGCCGCCGCGCCTTTCGTGCGCAGCGGTTCGAAGAGATTTTTCAGCCCTTTGAACAGCGGATTCATTTGCGGCAGCCCGTCGAGGTTTTCGGCAATCACTTTGGCCATATCGTGAACAATATCTTCGGCAATTCTTTCGTGTGTAACTAAAACATTGATAACTCCGATCTGCGTCACATCCTCCACCACGCCACGAAAAACATTTTTTTCCATCACTACCGGTCGATAAAACGGCACCTGTGCGAGCACCTTATCGAGTTGACTCGGACCGAAGGGAATCACCCGAATATCGGCACGCAGGCTGAGATCGGTCAACACTTTATTAGGTATTGGCGGATGAAATTGCACGTCGATCGTACCGGCAACCAAGGCATCCGCCCCCTCCGTGAAGCCCATGTGTACGGGCGTGAAGCTATCAAAAGAGATCCCCAGTATTTCGAAGATCGTGTGGATGTGTTGCTCCATGCCGCTGCCTTTGGTGCCGATCGCCACGCGCTTCCCGTTGAAGTCGGCCACGGATTGAATTGGCGAGCTCGCGAGTTTGACAAAACACATCGGCCCCGCGTTGGCCGGCGCCACCATGCGAACGGCGATCGGCTTAGTGAACGGCGCCGTCGCGTTTTTCGCGCGACCGATCCAGTTCGACGCCATAAAGCCGAACTCGAGCTCGCCGCCGTCGAGCTGCTCCGCATTGTGAATGCTCGCATCACTGGTCTGCACGACGCACTGATCCGCAGCCGAGCGCCCGCGATTGAATAGTTCAGCGATTGCCTGGCCTTGAGTATAAAAGGTTCCGCCGTGCTCCGATGTGCCTATTCTAATGGCCATAATAATTCCTCCGGTTCGAAGCTTTACCTTCGTTCCATTTACACCACCGCAGCGGATCGCTGCAATTGCTCTCTACTTATGGCGCAGACGGCTGCAAACACTTCGGAACCGATTCCGGCATGCAGCTTGACGCTCCGGGTATTGCTGTACTACGTTTCTGATCATTGAAGAAATACAACATAATCCATGCGCCTTGGAATAATCGAACGTTGAGCAAGTCTTCAACCGTTCGAAGTGCAAAGGAGCTGCTATGGCGATCATCGATTTAGACTCGCATCTGCGCGACGGTTGGTTACTCGACGAGATCTATCAGCTGCCCGAGCCGTTCGCGAAATACACCCCGAAACGCATCGGCGATGGCAGATATTTTTATTCGAAATTCGAGCACGATCTTTCACCGATGGAAGATCCGGTAGCCAATGCGAATTTCAAAAAGCCGGTGACCCACCAGGTTTTTTACAATCCAGAAGCGAATCAGCGCGGCAATGAGGTGATGCGCTGGCAGCAGGGCGGCTACGACATGGACTATCGCATGAAGGACAATGCCCGCGAAGGCATCGACTTTCAGTTGATCTTTCCCACTTCCATCGAGATTCCATCGCAAAATCCCGGGGCGCTGGGAGCCGCGGTTTGCCGCGCTTATAACGATTGGGCGCACAAGCTCGTCGCCGGTTATCGCGACCGGCTATCACCCGTCGCAATGATGCCCGCTGGTTGCCCGGAGGAAATGCCCAACGAGCTAAGACATTGCGTCGATAATCTCGGTTGCAAAGCCGCGCATTTAGTGAGCTACACCAAGGACAAGCAGATGGACGATCCGGCTTTCTATCCGCTTTACCAGGCCGCGGAAGAGTACGACGTTCCGCTTTTCTGCCACCCAAGCACCCTTGGCGATGTCGGCACATTGATTAACCGGCAAACCCATTTTTTCCCGATGCATATCCTCGGCCGACCGCTGAATTGCGTAGCCCCACTGGTTGCTATGGTTCTCGGCGGTGTCTTCGAAAAATTTCCGTGCTTGAAAGTCGCTTTCTTCGAGGTGACAGCGGAATTTCTAGTTTTCTGGATGCACCGCATGGACGACGACTACGAAGTCATCAAGGACGCCGGCATGTGCCCTCAGTTGAACATGCTGCCGTCCGAATACGTGAAACGAAACTGCTACATCACTTGCGAGTCCGATGAAAAGTGGCTGCCGCTGGCCCTAGCCGAGGTGGGAGAGGCCCATGTTCTCATGGCTACGGACTATCCGCATTTCGATTCGACGTTTTCCAAGACCGTGAGCGGTATTCGGGAGCGGCCGGATCTTTCGCCAAAACAAAAAAAACTGATTCTCGAAGACAACGCGTTGAATCTGATACGCGTGTGAACGTCAGCAGGCTTTCGTCGTGACAGGAGCGGCATCAATGATCCGTCCGTTTGTCTTATTTGTCCTATTTGTCTTATTGCGGGGGTCGGTGGCGCTCGCTCAGGACGCTAAACTGATCGATGCGGCGAAGAAAGAGAGCGGCGCGATCGTCGCCTACGGCTCCCTCGAATCGAACACGGTCGAGCCGATCGTTGACGCCTTCAAAAAGAAAACCGGCCTGACCGTGGAATACTGGCGCGCCTCGGCGACCAAGGTGATGGACCGTGCGTTGGCGGAACAACGCGCCGGCAAGTCCGTGTTTGACGTGATGGTCAACAACAGCGGCGCCATTCACGTCATGAAAAAAGAGGGCCTGTTCGCCAAATACCTTTCGCCTGCCGCCAAGGCGTTTCCCAAGGAAGTGATCGATCCCGATCTCGGGCCGGTTTACCGTAATACTCCCATCGGCATCGTTTACCACAAAGGACTAATCAGCACGGCTGAGGCGCCGCGATCGCTGGAAGATCTGCTAAATTCCAAGTATCGAGGCAAATTGGTCATGCCCGATCCGACTCAGCACACAACGACGCTCCAGTGGTTGGCGAGCTTGTATAAAATCATGGGCAAGGAAAAAGCCGACAAATACATTCGCGACCTCGGCGCCACCAAGCCGCTGATGGTGGAATCTTTTGCACCCTCCGCCGAGCGCGTGTCGACGGGTGAAACGCCGATCGCGATCAGCTTGATCCGCTACACGGTGACCTACAGCGAAAAAGGCGCGCCCGTGGACTACGTAAGGCTCAGTAAGATGCTCAGCACCGGGCAATACCTTGCGCTGGGCAACAAGGCGACGCGGCCGAGCGGAGGCAAAGCGTTCATCGATTTCTTTCTCGGCGACGAAAGTATGCGAATCCTCGCCAAAATGGGCGAGTTCGTCAATCGAAAAGGGATTCATCCTCCGCTCCCCGGCGCCGACAAAATCCAAGCGGTTGAGATGGACGATTTCGACGCTAATGAATTCAAAGAAAAGACCCAGGAGTTCCAAAAAATATTCTTGAAATAGGAGGCATGTCTATGGCGCGACGAGAATACCTCAAAGGCGACGCGCGCCAGCGCGAGCGCGCCTATTCACCCGCGGTAAAGACAACCGGCGGCACCGCGATCTACCTGGCCGGGCATACGGGTTACCAGCACGAAAAGGGAGATCCATATCCGGGCGACTTCGATGGGCAAGTGCGCCTCGCATTCGAACGGATGCGCAAAACCCTCGAAACTGCCGGCGGCAAGCTTGACGATATCGTCACTATGACGGTCTTTATTACCGACATGGCCAACGGCACACGGTTCACTCAGCTACGCAAGGAATTTTTCCAAGATGGTTTCTATCCTGCCAGCGCGCTAATCGGCATCAAGGAACTCGCGCGGCCCGAGATGCTGGTCGAGATTCAGGCAATCGCGGTGGTAGATTGATGAAGGGGATTGATCCGCGCGAGCATTGAAATGAGAAACTCCTGTATCCCCTCTGTCATTTCGACATCCCCTGTGTCATTTCGACCGGAGGGAGAAATCTTTCCTAGATGCTCAAGGAGTCGGCCTGGAGGGTAGTCGAAGGGGTTCGGGACAACGATAGTTCAACGAAAGTCAAACGGTCTATATGTTAGGAGGTGAATTATGGGATCACCGTTCAAAGTCACTGGTATCGATCACGTGGTTTTTCACATCAAAGACCTCGCGCGTGCGAAAAAATTCTATATCGATTTCTTAGGCATGGAGATCGACCATGAAAGCTCGTGGCAATGCTTCCTGAAATGCGGCAACCAGGGTGTCGCTTTGTTCGAAGTCGACGACGGCGAAGACGTCCATGGCGGCAGTGAAGTCAATCACATGGCGCTGCGCCTCGCTGCGGGTGATTACGACCGCGTAAAAGCGACGCTTGAAACCGCCGGCATCAAAGTTCACGGCCGCAAAAACGACCCGCATTGTATCTACTTCAACGATCCCGACGGCCATCAGTTACAACTTTTAATGCCGAATGAATAACCGGCCTGTGCAGTCAAGCAGCCGAATCCCGCGGCGACTATTCAATCGTTAACCGGACTTGGGATGGAACTGCGAAGAGCTGTTCAAACGGATCGTTGCGACTTGTCCGTCCTTTGCGCCGCAGGTCGCTGAACACCTCGCCGACAACGGCAAGCTACTTGTTTATCTCCTTGTTCCAGATGTTGCCCGGATTATTGGCGACGGTCGTGCTCGCCACGCTACTGCCGTATACTAAGCGGTACCGTGAAGCGGAAGAGCGCCCGACCGCGCACGACATATAAGCACCACTCCGAAGGGCCATAGTAATCTTTCAGATGCTATGATCTCTGTGCTGGATAGTGCATAAATGAGCCGCCGGTTCGATGCCCTCACGGTCGCCCTCACTGGACAGCTGTCCTTCATTTTAATTGTCTCCACGGTACTGGCGCTTGTTGCTTCGTTCCTCCTTTTGCTCCTTTACCGACGCGCGGTAGTCAAATCGATGCGGCGGCGCAGCCGGAGCGAGATCCTCGAGCCCAAGGGATTTTTGCCCCCGGAATCGGAACACAAACCGAATGACGCCCCGCTGAATTTCAGTTTTGTTACGTGCGCTGCAGCGCGAGCGAATCGCGACGCCACGACGCTTTATCGCAGTGCGAATCGGCGCCGATGGCTCATCGCTCTCGTGCACACCGTTGCGGGCTGTTGTTTCGCGGCGGCGATGACCGCGGCGTTTTTGTCGGCTGGAAAATCAGGCTTCTCCCCTTTCCGTTTCATGTTTCTTACATGGGTCAATGCCTGGCCGGTCCTGATGGCCATTGACCTTGCCATTGGCCTTTCCCGCCGCGGCAAACTAGTCGGGGCACTGGTTTATTTCCTGATTGGCAGCGTCATCGGAACCATCTTGTTGGCCAAAAACCCTGGGCTGCCGGTTGGCCAGTTGCTGTATCTCTGGCTCGAATTCAACGCCGTGCCGACCATTTTGCTGCTGATCTTTCTCAATCGTCGCATTCGCGCTTTGGGTCCGCTGGTTTTGGTTTTTATGATTCTGGGCGTCACCGGCGCGAGTTTCGTGGTCACCCTGGCCGGTAACAATCTGAAGCTACTGAAAGCGGTCAGCGACTTCAGTCATTCGATCGGAGTGGGCGCGTTCGGCACCACGGTCGCGCTGCATTTGATTGGTTTCGCCGCTTTCGCCATCCTCGGTTGGCTCGTTCTGGGATTGCTGCGCAGACTTTATGAAAAAAAACATGTCAGCGAACAGTCGATCATCGTCGATGCCATGTGGTTGCTCTTCGGCATCGTTAATTCCATCGGCCTGGTATTCGAAGGCCGCTTATGGATCTTCAGCGGCCTGGCCGCTTTTACACTCTACAAACTGGTCACGGCCGGCTTGTTTCGCGCGCTAGGAATTGCCCGGCGCGCAAAATCGAACGGCCACCGGCTGCTGCTTCTCCGTGTCTTCGCTCTCGGCAAGCGCAGCGCAAATCTCTACGACACCGTCGGCAAATCCTGGCGCACGGTCGGCAGCATGCAGATGATTGCCGGGCCCGCTCTGGCAACGTCGCCGATCGAGCCCCATGAATTCCTCGACTTTGTGACCGGAAAACTAGACCGCCGCTTCATCGACTCCGGGCGCACTCTCGACCTGCGGATCGGTCAAATGGACTTGGAACCCGACGGAGAAGGACAATTTCGCGTGACGGAATTTTTCTGCCACGACGATACTTGGAAACTTACCTTGGCCCGGCTCGCCGGTGAAAGCGATGCAGTCTTG
>DASXSW010000080.1:0-4181 GCA_036505755.1 Binatia bacterium
ACCAGCGATTGCGGCAAAAAACCATCCTTGCCATGGAGACACCGATTCATGCGAACCAGCAAAGTGTGCAAATCACGCGCCGACGAAAATAGCCCGGCGTGACCCGCGACTCCGCCCATCGCGTAGGCATTGTCATCATGCACCTCGCCGCAAAGAATTTTTTTTCGCCAGGGGCAATTTTCCGTCGGCGCGATGACGTCTTCGACCGGCTGCAGACGACGCGTTCGGAGCTGCGAAAGATCGATGAAACCGGTGGACCGGAGTCCCACGGCTTTGAAGATTCTATCCTGACAGAAGCGGTCGAAGGTGTTGCCCGTAAGGATTTCTACGGCCTCACCTAGGATCATAAAACCGAGATCACTGTAGAGGCACTGGGATCCGGGCGGCGTCAATGGCTTTTCGCGGTGAATTTGTTCGAAAACGAAATTCTTCGCCGCCCGGCTTGTGACAAAATTAATCCGTCCCGATTTTTCGCTTCTGATGATTTCTTCGAAGAAGGCTTTCCACGCGGGCAATCCCGAGGAGTGACTGAGGAGATGACGAATGGTCGTGAGACTCTTACCGAAAACCCCGTACATGGGAATAATTCGGGTAACTTGGTCGTCTAGACGCAATTTCTTCTCGCGAATCAGCAGCATGATGGCAACTGCCGTAGCGAGCGGTTTGGTCAGCGACGCCAAATCGAAGATCGTCGCGGTCTGCATCGCCGTTTTCTGCGGCAACAGCGAGCGAAAGCCGAATGCCCGCTCATAAAGCACGGATTCATTCTTACTCACCAACACTACGGCGCCGGGAAAAACTCCGTCTGCAATAGCCTGTTGAAAGGCGTTTTCGACCGGATGAAAGTCCATGCTTATTGGATCAGTAAAATTTCGACGCTGGAACGGCAAGTTAATGAAAACGCGCTAGATGAGCGCGTCAACGCGACCGGCGCCGGTTAGGTTACCGGGGATTCGAGCAATTGCAATGTCGCGGCGTTCCCATCCAGTACCATTTTCGCCCCAAACGGGAGCGTTAGGTTCTCATCACCGTGACCAGCCCTCATTCCCATCACCACCGGGTAGGGGGCATCATAAAAAAGATCGACGATCACTTGCCTGACATCCCTGGAACCTTCGCCGTCGCAGTTGGTAAAATCGCCAAACACGACACCGGCCACACGATCCAACTTGCCCGCCATTTTGAGATGGGTCAACATCCGTTCGATGCGGTAAGGCTTCTCGCCAACATCCTCCAAGAATAATATTTTCCCTCGGGTGTTGATCTCGTACGGCGTTCCTAGAGTGGTCACCAAAATGGACAGACAACCACCCATCAGCTCAGACACGGCCTGGCCCGGCCGTATGGTTGCCCCAAGGTCGAGCTGCCAATTGTGGATTTCTCCGCTCAACACGGGCCAAAGATGAGCTCTACTTTGCTCGCTCAAACCGCGAGCAAAGTCCATCGCTACCATCGGCGCGTGAAAAGTCACCATGGCGCAGCACTGGCGCAGCCAATTGAGCAGTACCGTAACATCGCTGTACCCGACGAAAATCTTCGGGTAGCCTTTTAGGTCGGAATTTAGGTACGGCAGCATTTGCATAGAACCGAAGCCGCCGCGGGCGCAGAAGATCGCGTCAATGTCACTACGGCGAAAGAAATCTACCAATTCTTTGGCGCGCTCCTTTGGCTCACCGGCCAGATAGCCTTTGCCGTCAAAGATCCGCTTACTAAGCTCCACCTCAAAGCCCTCGGCTCGAATCGCCGCGATGCCTGCTTCGAGCGACTTTGGCTCGACGATCCCGGCCGTCGCCAGCACGCCGATTCGCGCGCCCCGCTTCAAGCGCCTCGGCTTATGCACAGTTGAGCGACTTTTCAACATGTTTGTGGTTGCATTCAAGGTGCAGGCCTCTTCGATCCTGTGGACAAATCCCGATCGCGTTTGCCGGTTTGCGACGGGAGCCGTCATATTGGCAAAAAAGCCGTGTTTGTACAAGAATTTCGGGCGACTCATCCGACTAGAGCCATCGCCGCATTAGCTGAATGGATAATTGACTTCAGGCATCGGGCCGGATAGATAACAAGGAGAGCCCACAATTATTACCGGCCAGTGCACCGGGTCGCAGGTAGTTATCCACAGGGTTTTCAACAGTCGATGAAGGTTAAACCGGAGCAACTCGAGCGTATTGCTACGCTGCTTATTGCGCGCTACCGAAACAAAGAGTTGATGGTGACTAAGGCCGACGATGCCGCGCTGAAGCGGAAGATCATCGAAATCATCGGCAAGAATTTCGCGGAAGAGGAAGCGATCGAGGAAGAAGCGCGCAAAATGTTGGCGTCCCATGCTCAGGCGTCACGGGACATGGATCCGTATAAGATGTTCTTACTAGCCAAACAAAAACTGGCGTCCAAGAAGGGATTTATTTTGTGAGTCGTTTGTCGGAAAACCGTATCTCACACTTGTCCCATCTCGTGATGGATGGGCTCCGCAAAGCAAATCTAGCTGAATTTTCCCTCGAAGGTCGGGCGCTCTCGGAAACCAAACAGGTGCTGCATGATTTTTTTCAGCGCGAGGACCACATTGACGAGATCGTGCGGCAAAAAATCAATTCCTTGTCCCGCCATGTTCCCCCCGGAAGCCGCGAATGGGATATTCTCTACCGCAAATATTTCGAGGAAGAATCCCGCAAGCAGCGCAAATGAGCCGCAAAGTCTTATCGAGCAGAGAACGATGTGAAGCGAAATGAAATTTTGCGATCAAAACCTTGACACGATCAAAATGATGCTTAAGATTAACGGCGCCCGGGTTAGTCGGGGTTTTTCCACCCAGGTGATAATCCGGGACAAACTCCAGTAAAATTGCTAAGTTAACTCGGTAAATCCAGAAGGAGGCAGGAAGTGAAAATTAGGCCTTTGCAAGATCGGGTCATCGTAAAACGGATCGAAGAAGAAGCGAAAAGCAAGGGTGGGATCATCATTCCCGACACGGCCAAAGAGAAACCGCAAGAAGGTAAGGTGATGGCGGTCGGCAAGGGAAAAGCGAACGAGGATGGCAAGATTACCCCACTTGACGTCAAAGTGAACGACTTAATTCTATTCGGCAAGTATTCCGGCACGGAAATTAATATTGACGGCGAAGAGCATCTGATCATGCGCGAGGATGATATCCTGGGCATTATCGAAAAATAACATTTGAACGAATTTGAGGAGGGAACGATGGGAGCTAAAATTGTAAAATTTAATCGCGATGCGCGAGACGCGATTCTGAAGGGTGTCAACATTCTCGCCGATGCGGTGACCGTCACATTGGGGCCTAAGGGGAGAAATGTCGTGCTCGACAAATCCTTCGGCGCGCCCAATGTCACGAAAGACGGCGTTACGGTCGCCAAGGAAGTCGAGCTCGAAGATAAGTTTGAAAACATGGGCGCGCAGATGGTCAAGGAAGTTGCAAGCAAGACTTCCGACGTAGCAGGTGACGGCACCACGACGGCAACCGTCCTCGCACGGCAGATTTACGCAGAAGGCGTAAAGCTGGTTGCCGCCGGCCATGATCCAATGACGCTAAAGCGCGGGATCGACAAGGCCGTTGAAGCCATAATCGACGAGCTCAAAAACCTTTCCAAGCCGACCAAGGATCCCAAAGAGATTGCTCAAGTAGGCACGATCGCCGCCAACAATGATCCGACTATCGGTGACGTGATCGCCGAGGCAATGAACAAGGTTGGCAAAGAGGGCGTCATCACGGTCGAAGAGGCCAAAGGATTGGAAACAACCCTCGACGTCGTTGAAGGGATGCAATTTGACCGTGGGTACCTCTCCCCATACTTCGTTACCGACCCAGAGAGAATGGAATGCGTGCTCGAAGACGCCTACCTACTGATCCACGAGAAAAAAATCAGCAACATGAAAGAGATCCTGCCGATTCTCGAACAGATCGCCAAGTCCGGCAAGCCTTTCATCATCATCGCCGAAGACCTCGAAGGCGAAGCCCTCGCCACCCTCGTAGTTAACAAGCTCCGCGGCACACTGCGTTGCGTGGCGGTCAAAGCGCCCGGCTTCGGCGATCGGCGCAAGGCGATGCTGGAAGACATTGCGATTCTCACCGGCGGCAAGCTCATCGCCGAAGAGTTGGGCATCAAGCTTGACAATATCACGCTGCAGGATCTGGGTCGCGCCAAAAGGATCGTCGTCGACAAGGACAA
>DASXSW010000081.1:0-6352 GCA_036505755.1 Binatia bacterium
CCGCCGAGCTTGTCCAGCTCGTGCATCCAGTACATGTTGCCGTCGCCCATGATGCCGAAGATGTAGGTGACGCCTTCGGCGACGAAATCGGCGGCGAGCCTCTGGTACACCTTCATACTTGCTCTCCTTTACCCTTGCGATGAGTGATGGGTGATGAGGCGTTCCGCGACCGCGGAGCGTTCTACGCGGTCGCCTTGGCGCAGCGCGCGGCGAGCCGCTCCGTGAATTCGCCCGTCATGCGCTTGACCACCAGCGCGGCGCCGGACTCTACCACCCAGGCGAGCCGGCCGGAAATCTCGACTTGCGCGTCGATGGGAACGAGCGACGAGCCTGGTCCCTGCCCCGCCACGACCTGGAAGGTCATCGCCGTTTTCACCCGCGTGCCGCCCTGGTCGTCCCTGCCGCGCGAGGATACGTGCCCGATCATCGCTGTGCCATCCAGCTCCAGTGTGACCTTCGCGCGAAAAGTCACTTTGGTCGGTCCGAACTTCACCGTCAGGGTCGTATCGTACGAGCCGTCCTCCAACCGGTCGCCCAGTTTCGCCCCCGGAACGCAGTCGACCACGGCGCGCGGGTCCGACAGCACGTCCCACACGATCCGCGGCGCCGCTGGCACCTCTACACGCTCGCTGATTTCAATCACTATGTGGACGGGGGAAGAACATGGCTATCGCGGAAGTCCTCAGCTTAGTAGTGATAGAAACTTGTTTTTGCGGTTCGTCGCAGTGAAACCTACTTCCCCGGCGCAAGCCTCCTTGAGGAGCTCGGCGTGGCCCACTGGACGGGCCCGACACGGCCTCCGTCCTGTTCTGCTGAGGTACAGTATTCGATAACGTGAAGTCATGTCAACTTCGCCTTGGCTCGCGCACAGAGCTGAACAGGAGGCTATTCTTTATTTCTTTCCGTTCAACTCGCTGGGTCCGCGATCTTTAGTAACGCGCCCCCGTTTTCAATCTTTTGGTGTCAGAGTAGGTCCGCACCAGTCCCAGCCTTAGGCTGATCAGCCTCTGGCTGAACCGTCAGCAGGTTCAAGGCGATGGAGTTTTCCTGTGAGGGAAACGATCTCCCGCCCCTGGCAATAGAGGGCTTCGAAGTCAGCCTGGTAATCAGTGCCACTCAAAGTTTTTCAGCGTGTGGCGGCTGGCGCAACGTTAATACCTCTCATCGAATGCCGTGCAATCGCCGCCGCGACCACTCCAGACGCTTTGATCTCCTCGACGAATGCCTTTATATAGGCCAACCCTAACTCCCTTCCTCGTGGCAGCGCAATCGCGTGTCTCACCGGGTCGAAGCCTTCATCTAGCAACCGGTAGCCGCTCAATTTTTCTTGAACCGTGAGCAGAAGATTACGGCTTGAGGCATAGATATCCGCCTTACCAGTGCCTAGAAGCTCGGTTGCATTGCCGTTCACTAGTTGCGCGCGCTTTATGGTACGGGAGAGGAACAAGCCAGTAGCGCTCTCTATCCCGACACCAATACGAACACCGCTTCGGTCGGCATCGGCCAAAGTGTGGATCGGTGAATTCACCGGCACGAGATAGGTGTTGTCCACCTCGATGTAGGGAGCAGTGAAATCCACAACGTTGGAACGGACCGGATCAACGCCAAGGAACGCGATATCCCACGCTCCGGCGCGTGCACCCTCTACTAACGGGCCTACATCCGGATAGAGGACTGGCTCGGCTGTAACGCTAAGACGCTCTGCCAGCATGCGACTAATGTCCACCGCCATGCCCGTAACTTCGCCGGTCGCGGCATCTCGCTTCACGAGAAAGCTCCTGCGCAGGTTCAGCCCCACACGCAGCGACCCGGTAGGGGCCAACGCTTGGCGTACCTCCGACGAGGGCGTCATTGACGTGATAGTGCAGCTGCTGAGGAATGCTGTGAGCAAGACTAAAAATGAGGAACGCGCAGAAGTCATATACCACTATCCTCTGCGAATTGCCTGATGTGATTCCAGCGCATCAAAGGTCGGAAACGATTTCCTTGAACACCTCCACCGCTTTCCAATCAGCTCTGGCACCATTTGGGATAAACAGTGATGTCGCGTTCGTGAGTGTAGTGCAGACGGACGATTTTTTACCCGTAAGCCTCAACTCAAAGTCTCGTTTCACTTCTTTGCCAGAAACATCTTCGCCTGGGCGATCTCCGGCCGGTCGCTGTCGGATTTCTCGGCGACCTTTATGAGCTTGCCGAAATAGCTCTCGGCTTTTTTCTGGTCGCCAGCGGCCTCGGCGGCTCGCGCCGCACCGTAAAGACCACGGTACCGGTTAGGATTCTCCTTGAGCGACGCTTCGAACTCTCGCAGCGCTGGAGTTGCCTGACCGATCCCCAACAAGAGTTCGGCGAGCAACTCACGCATCGGATAGAGGCGGTTCTCCATCGACACATGCTTGACGCTCGCGTCTTCGCGGTCGGCAGCAGAACGCATGAAATTCACTGCTTGTTCGCGCGACCCTTCCGCTAGAGCGATCCAAGCCGAGACCGCAGAGATCTGTTCTTCAGAGCGAGCAGCCCAATAGGAATCTTTGGCTTTCTCTAATGCTTCTCGAATATTTTGCAGCGCCTCGACCTCACGCTTCGCGCCTGCGGTGTCCCCGCTACGCGCCATGCCCAGACCGCGTGTGAAACGGATAAGGGAATCGGCCACCGGACGCTTGGTCGGGATCACCTCAAGAGCCGCGGCACCTTTCCAGTCCGCGCGCTCGAGTGCGTAGCGGGCGGGAATAATAGCGAGCGCGGTATAGGCACCGAGCCCACTTAGATTGTCCTTGTTTAAAAGATCGTTTCTGCCAACCTTGTAGATCTCATCGACGAGAGCTTTTGCCTTGACGTCTTGCGCGAGCTGCAGGTGCGCATAGACCGTAAAATCCGTCGCGTGGTAATAGTCCCGCTGCACTTCAAGCGCCGAGCGGTTTGAGGCAATCGATTCCTCCCACAACCCGACCATCGAATAGATATGCGAAGGCATGTGCCGGGCATGCGGCGCGGCGGGCGCGATGCCGGCGTAGCGGCGGGCTGCGGCGATCCCTTTGTCGGCGAGCGGCGGATAATCATAGGCATGAATGAGATAGTGCGATACCCCAGGGTGCTGCGGATTTTGCTTATACAGCCTTTCCAGAATGGCCGCGGCTTTTAGTTGGTTCGTATATTTCTTGTCGGTTTTCGGCGCCGACGCCTGTAGTGTGAGTGCGTAGTATGCCCAGGCTTCGAAATCGTCGGGGTAGCGCTGCGTCATTTTCTCCATCGCCTTTGTGTAAGCCAATAATCGGTCATCCACCGAAACCCTGTCGTGATCCCGGTAATAGGCGCTGAGGGCTTCGATCCAGTCACGCTCGCGTTCGGTTTTCGCCTCGCCTTTGGCCTTGTCTAGTACCTCCCAAGCCTTCTGCGCGTCTTTTGCCGGTGGCGGGCCGACGAGCGAATTGCCGAGTAAGTTGACTGCGAGTCCCCAGTAAGCCATGACGCAACTAGGTTCCTCCCGCAGGATCGCCTCGAATGTCTTGCTCCCCTCCGTGAACCAGTACGAATGCAACATCGCCACGCCTCGCTCGAACTGCTCCTGCGCCGCAGGACTACAAGAAACCGGAAAATGAACCTTGCCGAGTTGTACGGTGGCTTTCTCTTGCGCTACCCCATTTGGAAGAAAGAGAAATGCAAGAACAGTCAATAATAGAAACAGTCTCACGGATTTCATCGCAGCCTCCTTTTTTTGGGTGCTCACCTCTATGGCCTACGGCATTTCAGTTCTTGACTTCGGATTCGGACTGTTGAAATGAAAATCCGGAACTCGAATCCAAAATTCTTATCCCTACTAGAGTTGAAATCGTTTTGATTGCTCTTAAAGACTGTCGGTCGGGAAGGCAGTCGAGGCGAATGATTTCCGATCGGAGGTGCGGCCTGGTCTGACGGTCCCCGGTCCCACAGATCCATCCGAAAACAAGCTCTTGTATTCCAAACGGAGAATAGCTGTCAAGCTAAAAAGGCGAATTCGCAAATCTCCATACCTGAGAGTTTCCCGTCTGTTATCCACATTGACAGTTGCTTTCTTAAGGCTGGAGGCGAGAGGCGTGAGCTTGGAAAGGAGAAAGGCGAAGTCCGAGCCTGGTCAAGCTTCAAAGGCCCGCCCTGCCTCCGTCGAAGGGTTCAAAGTTCAAGCAAAGATAAACAACGCGTGAGGCACCAGCTCTGAAGGATAAAGACAAAAGGCAAAAGGATAAAAACAAAACGACGTGAGCGTGGTGCGAAACTACCGTGATCGTGATGGGGAAAAGGGCCGTGTTCGTCGTCGGAGAATTGCCGTGAGCGTGTCCTTTGAAGGGATAAGGGTTAAGACAAAAGGATAAAGGATAGTAAAAAGGAAGACGAAGGGATAAAACGCTGGGCTATGGTTTCGGAGCTCAGTTCGTGACTCATAGAAAGGAAAGCAACAGCTATGAAGATCTTGAGCCTAGGCAAGAAGCCGAGGAAAGCGACCGCCGACGAGATCGCGGAGCTGGAAAAGCCGTGGAATCGTTACGCGTCGCCCGGTACGCGTGTGGAGGTCGGCTTTCCCGACGATTTCGAAGGGTCCCAGGTTTGGGGAGTCCTCGCCCAGCAGAAAATGCAGAACGGCCTCGATCACATTATGGAGGCGCCCGCCCTCATTCGGAAAATCGTCTGGGCAGCGGAGAACGGCTACGACGCAGTCGTCCAGAGCAACACGTTCGATCCGGGCATCGATGGCGCGCGACTCTCTGTTTCCATCCCCGTCATCGGCCCTTTCCGGACCACGATCCACATAGTTGCGAACTTGGTTGATCGGATCGGCATCGTCGTACCGCTCCCATCCCACGTTCCCTATACGTGGCGCTTGCTGCGCACCATGGGCATGAACGGGTTCGTCACCGGCATCCGGTGCCTCGATATCTACGGCGCGGACGTCAAAGAACGGAAGCAGGAAATCACCGACAAAACGGCCGAGCTGATTCGCAGTCTGGTGAACGAAACCGGTGCCCAGGGCGTGATCCCGCTAGGCGGCGCGCTGATTCCCAGCGTAGTCGATCCCACGGATCTTCAAGCCATAACCGGCGTGCCGGTTTATAACACCAAGGCGATCTCGGTCCGGGTTGCCGAGATGTGCGTTAGCTTGGGATTGACCCACAGCCCGCTAACCTATCCGCGCGGCAAGCTCAACTATCAGGATTTCGCCGGCAAGCTGGCTTGACCGTCGCATGCGGGGCGGATTTTCGACGGCATTAACCTCGACCCCGAACGCCCGGGCGTTCGTTGCGGACACAAGAGCAGTTGGGCTCATCAAGTTTTCGAATAAACCCGGATTCGCGCAGTTCCGACGCGATGAGCGAGGAGCAAACCTTCCGGAGCGAAGTCAATGGGTCTCTGCCTCTAAGCGGACATCGATCACCGGTGGTTCAAGATGAAATCTAAGACTTACAATGGTGCAGTGCGAAGTAGCGAAAAGGCTTTGCAACTTTAGAGTTGGGTACCTTCGCTACTCCAGGTTTGCTCCTCGCTCAAAGGCCCGTAGGTTTAACTGCGGAATCCGGGGTAAATAAGACGGCGCGCATCCGGCGGATCAGGTCGAGTTCTGCTCGCGAACATTATTTTCCACCGATCCTGGCGCCCTTCTCGACAATGAGTTGATCGAAAAGCTGCACCAGCTCTTTGGCCCGTTCTCCCCATTTCTCCGGTGACGGACTGACTATTTTTCGTTCGCTCAGGTTGTCAGGGTCTTTGGCATCGATGCGGCCGACCCAACGGCCGTGTCCGGTCATAATGTTCTGGCCCTTCTTGGACAAAAGAAAATCGACAAAAAGGGCAGCGCCGTGCGGATGGGGCGGATTGGAGGAGACGAAGAGGCCCGCAGGAGCCTTCAACGGCACAAACGGTTCGGGGATAATGTAGTCGATGGGCGCCCCAGCCATTTTCAACTTAGTCGCTTCTTGCAGGTAGCCATCGACAAACAGCGGAAACTCTCCGGCAGCGACCAACTGCGTAGTCAGGCTGACGCCATTTCTTATTTGTATGTTCTGAGCTCCGAGCTTCTGAGCAAACGCTTTCCCTTTCGCTTCGCCGTAAAAGTCCAGGACCGCCGCCAACCAATCGGAGGCTTCCGCATCCATCACGAGTTTTCCTCTCCATTGCGGTTTGAGCAGGTCGTCCATAGACTTCGGAGCTTCTTCGCGACTGACCAACTTTTTGTTGAAAATGAAAACCATCGGCGTGGCAAAGGCGCTGTTGACGTAGCCGAACCTATCGTAGAAAGCCTCGCGCAAAAACTTTCGCTGCGGCGTGAAGTAGCGCATGATGGCCTGCTCCTTTTGGAGGCTATTCAGGAGAAGACTGCGGACTA
>DASXSW010000082.1:0-3609 GCA_036505755.1 Binatia bacterium
AACACATTGAACGGCGGCGATTTTAGGCCGAAGAGATTCATCAGCCAGACATTGAGGTAACCGAATTTTGGGCTGAGCAAAAATATCCACGCGATGGATTCCAAGACACCCGGTAAAATCAACGGGACGACGGCAAGAGGAACGAAAAGCCCGCGCAGCGGCGTGTTCGTGCGCTCGGTAAGCCAGGCGAGCAACGTGCCAATGATGAAGCTGAGGCCGGCTGAGCCGGAAGCGAAAATCAGCGAGTTCATGAAAGTCGAGTAGGTGTACTCGCTGGCGTAGGCGGCCTGATAGTTCTTCAGGGTGTAAACAAACTCCCGCGGCGCGACCTCCGCCTGAAAGCTGCCGATTACGAGCATGAACAGCGGCAAAATGGCAAGATAAATGAGCACGCCCGCGCCGACGACCGGAATCAGCAACGCCGGATCGCGGAACGACGGGAGAGATGCGCTCGCGGGTCTAGGGATTGCGGCGGTAGCCATACAGCATCATGCTTGAGTCAAACACATTACAAAATCCCGGACTGCTAGCGTAGCCTGAAGACTTCGTTCCAAAGCTTTTCGTCCTTAGGAAATTCCTCGAGGTACGCGGCGGTAATACAGTCCGGGCGAATCTTCTGATCAAAAAAACCTCCGACTATTCTCACCAGCAGCGTGTAAAGTTGATATCAACTTAAAACGCCGAGTCAATACGCCGTGACTGCCGCCGCGCTTAACGGAGCTTAAAGATTTCCTTCCAGACCTTCTCGTATTTTTTCCAATCCTTGATTTCATCGGTCCCGATAGGATAGACGACCGCTGGGCGAATTTTTTCCACCGGTTGCACTTTGGGATGCGGCGGCAAACGCCCTCCCGCCGCATAGGCTTTCTGCCCCTCTTCGCTGGCGGACCAGCGGTAAAAGAGCCGCCCGGAGTTGGGATGGGGGGCGTCCTTCGCTAACGCATCCGCAGTTATCGTGGCGATGCCTTCGGTGAGCATAAAACCCAGCGGGGCGCCTTTCTTGATACGGGGCGGATAGTGATGCGCATAACAGGTCACACAGGCGGCGGCCTGCCCCGCCACCAGGAATTCGGCGAGCTCGGAATGCCCGTTGTGGAATTCGATGTTGTTGGCCGCCAGCTTGCGAAGGAAGTCAATCGCCTTTTCATCGTTTTTGAACTTGTGTCGGGCCAAGCCGATCAAAAGCTCGACGTCGCGCGGTTCAGCGATCAATTTCCCTTTCCACTTAGGATCCGCGAAGTCATCGAAGCGCTTTGGTTCGTCTTCCTTCTTCACAAGGTTCGTATTCCATGCGGCGGTAATGATGACCATATCCGCGGCCAACCAGTTTGAACCTTTGAAATTTGCCGGATAAGCGTCGGCTTCCGGCGGCAGCCAGTCTACCACCAGTTTCTGATCGATCACCTGTAGGACGTTTTCCAGAGCCATTTGAAAAACATCGACCAGTACGCGGCCGCCGCGCGCCTCCGTGATCGCTCTGGCCGCAAGCTTGTCCGCGGTGGCGTCGACATGATTCACTTTAATTCCCGGAAAGCGTTTTTCGAATACCGGCAGTATTTTCTCGGCGTTGATCTGCGCCAGAGTGCCGTAGAAATTGACCGTCCCGCCTTCTTTCAAAGCCAGCTTGTGAAGTTCGTCCAGCGATTGACCGCTAGCGGGCGCCGTAGTCGAGGCAATCATGACGCCCACGACCAAACTCAAAATCGTCAAGAATGCCTTCCGTTTTCGCAACATGTTTCCTCCGACAAATGAAATTTGTTTCATCGTGCTTACTGGACACACCGGCTATCTCAGTTTGAATACTTCCTTCCAAATCTTTTCGAACTTACTGTACTGCTTCAAGTCCTCGACGCCGACCGCATAAATATTCGCAGGGCGAATTTTTTCTATCGGTTCTACTTTTGGATGAGCCGGAGTTCTTCCCCCCTTGGCGTAAACCGCCTGTCCTTCCGCCGACGAAGCCCAGCGGGCAAACAGCCAAGCCGTGTTGGGATGTGGCGCGCTCTTGAGAACCGATATCGCGATGATCCCGGCAACGCCCTCCGTTAGCATGTAATTGAGCGGCGCGCCCTTCCTGATGCGGGCGGGGTAATGATGCGAGTAACAGGTGAAACAAGCGGCGGCTTGCCCGGCGACGAGAAACTCCGCCAGCTCCGAATGGCCTTTGTGAAATTCGACATCGTTCGCGGCGATTCTCGCTAGAATAGCCCGCGCTTTTTCCAGGCTCTTATGCTTGTGCGTCAATCCTATCAGAATCTCATAGTCCCGCGGCTCAGCGATCAGCCGTCCCTTCCAACGCGGATCGCCGAAGTCATCGAGAAATTTCGGCTCTTCGTCTTTTTTAACCTTGTCCGTGTTCCAGGCGCCGACAAAGAAAATGAGATTGTTGGCGACCCAATAGGAGCCTTTTAGGTCGCTTGGGTAGTCCACGGACTCGGGGACGGCTCGATCCAGCAGCAGCCCTTGCTCGCGGATCTTGTTGATATCTTCCAAACCGAATTCGACGATATCGGCAATCACTCTCCCGCCGCGCGCTTCGGTTATCGCGCGAGCGGCGAGTTTATCCGAAGTCGCGTCGACATGATTGATCTTGATGCCGGGAAAGCGCTTCTCGAAGACCGGGTAAATTTTTTCCGCGTTGATCTGCGCCAGGGAGCAATAGCAATTGAGAACGCCCTCTTCCTTCACTGCTTTCTTGTAAAGTTCGTCGAGGGATTCGGTCTGCGCCGAGGCGGCCAAAGGCATCCCAAAACTAAGAATCAGAACAATCAGGGCAATGATTCTGGATTTAGACTTCATCGCGTTCCCCTCCAAAGTAAATTTACCAACGACTATTTCTTCCCGCCCTTCAAAGCCGCCTGCAATTTGTTTTTGAGATCCGGGCTCATGCCTAAAAACTCGACAACTAGTTTGTGGATCTCCTCGCCGAATATGGGATCGATTTCCAGCTTGCCTTTGTTGGCGTCCACCTGCAATTCCTTATCGGCGAACACTTTTTCAAAGGCTTTTTCGAGCGCCATGGCGCGATCGGGTGGCGTTCCGGGCGGCACGACATACACCTTGCCGAAATCGTTGGGCGTGCTGGTGCCGAATTTCAGCAACTGGCGGTGCTCATTGCTCTTTGTGATCTGCGGAATGGTCGGCACGTTCGGCACGATCAAGTCCTTGATCGGTTTTTCCGAGAGCTGCGCCAACAACAGCCATTCGCCGCTCTTCATCTTTTCGAAAGAAGTTATTTTCAATGACGTGTACGAATTGAATAGCCCGTCGACTTCACCCGATTCGATGGCCATCCTAACATCCGCGGTACCCTTGTAACCCAAGACCACCTTCAAATTGGCTCCCATAACGTCGCGAGCTATGACCGGCGCGTGCTCCACCGTCGAACCGGGAATGCCGCCGACGGTAATTTGCTTCCCATTGGGACCCAGAATCTCTTCAAATTTGCTCACGCCCGGTTTGCGTGTAACGACAAAAACATAAGTTTCACTGACCGGCACGGCGAGATAACGAAACTTTGCCATATCGAACTGAATGGCGGGATTGGCGAACAATTGCTCCAGGATAATCGGCCCCGAGATGTTTCCGACCACGGTTCCATCCTTCGGC
>DASXSW010000083.1:0-2776 GCA_036505755.1 Binatia bacterium
GCCGCGGCGTTATCGTCATTGACTGATACCGTGACGACGGAACACTGGATTGCTATTTTTTCTCAGCTTCGGATTGAGCACATCGTTGATGCCGTCGCCAAAAAGATTGACGCAGAGCACGAGCAGAGATATCGCCAATCCCGGAAAGATCGCCAGCCAAACCGAAGCGCTGATCCGTTCCTGAGCTTCGCTCAATAGCGATCCCCAGCTGATCAGATTGGGATCGCCCAGACCGAGAAAACTCAGTCCAGCCTCCAAGAGAATCGCCCGCGCGACCAATATAGAAGCGACGACCACGGCCGGTGGAATCGCGTTGGGCAGGATTTCGCGGAAGATCACTTTCGCATGACTGGCACCGATGGCGCGGGCGGCGAGAACGAATTCGCGCTCGCGAAAGGTGAGAAACTGCGCGCGTACCACTCTGGCGACTTCCGGCCAGCCTAAGATGCCGATCACGAGAATAATTTTTCCGATGCCGGTGCCGAGCATGGCGACTACCAACAAGGCGAGAAAAAATCGCGGCACGACCAGGACGTATTCCGTCGCGCGCATCAAGACGACATCAGTGCGGCCGCCGAAGTAACCGGACAGAGAGCCAATTAGGATGCCAAGCGCCATTGACGCAGCGGTGGCGAGAAAACCAACCAGCAGCGGCACCCTGCTGCCATGAATCACTCGGCTCAAGGTGTCGCGACCGAGATCGTCTGTGCCCATCCAGTGATCGCCGCGCGGTGCGATTAGCGTTTCATCGCCGAGAGCGAAGGGATCGTACGGGGAGAACTGATGAGCAAGTGCTGCGGCGAGGACGAAGCCGATGATTAAATATAAGCTCAACTCCGCCGCGCGATTTTTGCGAAACTGTTGCCAAAGTTGACGCCAAGACATGGTCTGCCCTTACTTCTGGTATTTCACTCGCGGATCGAGCCAGACGTAGACCAAGTCGACGATTAGATTGACAATGACCACAAGCGCTGTGGTGATGAGAAAATTTCCCATCAAGACCGGATAGTCCCGTTTGACGATCGACTCAAACATGAGCCGGCCGATGCCTGGCCAGCCGAAGACGGTTTCCACCAAAACCGAGCCGGTAAAAAGAAAGCCGATGTCGACGCCGATGATCGTGACCACGGGCATCAACGCGTTGGGCACCATATGCCGGGCGATCACATCTTTTTCGTCCAGACCTTTGGCGCGGGCGACGGTGACGAAATCCTCGTAGGCCACTTCCAACATGCTGCTGCGCATCATGCGCGCATTCACCGCCAAGTGGCGGACGGCTAACGCGGCGAACGGCAGCGCGAGGTGGGCGGTACGGTCGAGGAGGAGAGAAAAACCTTCGAGGTCAACGCCCACCGTTTTAATCCCCTGTGAAGGGAGCCAGCCAAGCTCGATGGCAAAGGCCGCCATGAGCATTTGGCCGAGCCAAAAGGCGGGCACGCAATAACCGAAGAGCGCAAAGACGCTGATGGTATGATCCGCCAGTGAGTAGGGTTTGCGCGCGGAAAGAATACCCAACAAAATTCCAATGACGGCTGAGAAGATCAATGCCGGGACCATCAATTGCAGCGTCGCCGGGACCCGATCCAGGATTACGCTTAGAACCGGCTGACGGTAATAAAAAGAAAAGCCTAGATCGCCGCTCAAAATATTTTTCATGTAGAGCAGCAGCTGAAAATAAAGCGGCTGATCGAGGCCAAAAACTTTGCGCATCTCGGCGATGTAGGACTCCGGGGCGGGAAACTCCCCAACTAGGGCCTGGATCGGATCGCCGGGAGCCAGGTGAATCAGGAAGAAGTTAAAGACGATGACGCAAACAAGCAGAGGTAGGGCATGCAACAATCGGCGTAAGACGAAGGCGGCAATAGACATAGCATTTCGCTTACGCCCGGGATTTTAAAATCGCAAATTCCGAAACTCCAAAGCTAGGTTTACGGATCGGTCGATCAGTCGCGCTCGAAGTCGCCTTCTTTGAGCGGCGTGCCTTTGACCGACCAGATCTCGTCCATGCGCTCGTAGGTTTCGGTGCTGGTTAAGGCGCCGCGGAATTGATCCTTGATAATATTGAGCTGCAGCCGATCCGCCACCGGAATAGTCGGCAGATCGCGCATCAAGATGTCTTGAATCTCATAATAGGCCTTGACCATGTCCGCTTTCTTCGTCGCCGCCACCGCCTGGTCGAAGAGTTGATCGACCTTGGGGTTGCTGTAGCGGGTAAAATTCGTGAACGGCTGGCCGGTGATGGATGTAGTCGTGTACAGCCGCGCGGTGCCGATGGCGGGATGGCCGCGGGTGGTAAGCGGGCCGAACCATAGGTCAAAGTCGTACTTCTGAAAAATCTTCTCCAGCATCACCGAGCGTTCGAGGCGCTCGAGCTTGATATCGATACCTACCGCTTTTAGTTGCTCGCGCAAAATCTGCACCGGCCTTTCGGCGTTGTCGTTGCCAGCTTCGAAGCTGAGCTTCAGCGCGAAGCGCGTGCCCGAAGAGTTTTTCGGATGGCCGGCCTCGTCGAGCATGGCGTTGGCCTTTTTGATATCGAAGGGATACTTGGGCACGTTGGCGTTGTAAGCCCAGGAAATGCCCGGCGGGATCACGCTGTCGATGACTTTGCCGACGCCGCGCAAGCCTTTTTCGACGACGAACTTCTTGTCGATGGCATGGGCGATCGCGACGCGCACTTCTCTCTTCGCCAGAATGGGATTGCCCTTTAGATTAAAATTCACGCCAATGAGCGACGGCGAGCCGATGTCTTTGATGACAGCGTTGCGCAGCTTCT
>DASXSW010000084.1:0-7467 GCA_036505755.1 Binatia bacterium
AAAAGTAACGCCCGCGTACCTGAAACGAAAGTAATAGATTGGAGCAAGCCGCCGAGCATGGAACCCACCAAGTTTGCACCTAGGGCAGAGTGTTTTTCGTTTATCCCGGAGAACGACTTAATAAAAATCATTCCGCTGAACAGGATCGGCAATGATGTCAAAAAACCGACTGTCACAGCTTTGTCAAAGAGACGTAACGAGCCAAGATCGGCGAGATCAATAAAGTAAAGGGCGACGCAAGAGGAAATTAACCCAGTGTAAGCGAGACCCGCATGAGTGCCCGGGAACTTCCAGATTGTGAAGTTGGCGAGCAAGATCATTAACAAAATGGCGGAAATAATCACCGCATTAACTCCCCATGTGTTGCCCAATACGATCGACGCCTTGCTGATATTTTGAATTTCCAACAACAAGAACCCTGCGCCTAGAAAAAAAAAGTGCCAATGCGAATATGTCCAATGACCTTTCAAAATTTGAACATTGAACCGGCAATTACCGTAAATCAGTAGAATTAGAATCATCAGCGCGACGAGTAGATATAACGGAGGAATATAGCGGGAATGTAAATACAAATAAGGCCAATCATCGCTTGTCACCAGGATTGGGAGGTTACTATCCTGACGATTAATCCGATTGAGTTTGCTGACCCAGGAGGCAAGCACGACGTTTGACGCGATCTGAGTCTTTACGCTTTCGAGGTCGCCAGTGACAAACACCATGGGCCCGGAAACAGTTGAGTTATGTGAAAAGCTGTAGACCATGGAGTCTTTTCCGAAGCTGTTCTTAAGAAGACGCGCCAGGCGATCAACGATAAAAGGTTTTATCGCGAGAAATTTGACTACTAGGACTCCGTCGTCTTTCAGCAAAGATCTAACTTTTTGAAAGCTCTGGCTGGTGTATACATAGTTGTCGAGGCGCGCATTGGTCATCCCTGTCATGGTGTGCGAATCCAACAATGCGAAAATAATGACGTCGTAACGGTCTTGGGTCGTCATAAAAAAGGATCTCGCATCGTCGTTGATTACTTTCACCTTGACCGCTTCATATGGTTTTTGCGGATGATAAACTTGACCCAAACGAATGATGGCAGGATCAATTTCAACCGCAGTAATTTGTTTGACTCTAAGATCATGGAGCGTGCCCACGACATCATTACCCGTTCCAGCTCCTACGATTAGAACGTTTTGAGGGTTGGGGTGCATCAAGACGGGCATGTTATATTGTTGCAGGTCCCGCACGTCATCCGAAAAGTGTTCGGGATCTAATGGTCCGGTCTTTGCCTCGCTATTTAGTATCCATTGAAACCCTGCATTATTTGCTTGTATGTAGTACGGAATCGTGGCGTTTCCAGTTTCTAATATGGTTAGTTTCTGATACGGAGACCACACTGTGTTTTTTGAGCCCAAGTCTCGGCCAGTAAACCATGACAAACTCACTACGACGCCCAAGAGAAAAAAAGTCTTCGCCCTGTCAAAAGGCATTCTCAATATGAGATATGTCGTCAGCAAGCCGACAATCAAAAACCAAACGCGCGGCGGTTGGTAAATGGCGCTAAGGAGCACGAAAAGCCAAATCCCCAACAAACTACCAAAGATGTTTATCGAGTAAGCAGAAATTGGATTGGGGTGCTGATCCATGAGTTGCCCCATTAAACGCCCAAGGGGGACCATCATTTGACAGATCAAGAGCATGAAGACGAAAGTTCCGGTTAAACCAGCGACCACCGCCAATAGGGTTGTTTGAGTATCGGGGGAGACGAAGACGTACCAGCCAGCGGGGTTATCCATTGCGCTCAGAAAGAAACTGATCTTGCCAAGATTGTCTTTAATGACGGGCAGCGATAGCGATAGCACTACAATTAAAAGCGGGAGCAATAGGTTGCGGAGAACAATGGGCTGGTCGCAAGTGAGACAACCAAATGCGAGCCCCATGAAACAGACTACTAATACGGTATTCTGCAGATAGGCAAATATATTAACTTCCGTGCCTACCCATCGAATAAGCAGCAACTCCAAAAAAAGAGCTAAAACACTAACGACGAAAAGTGCGAAAGATCGACTGGAAAGCACGCCAAATTGTAGCAAATCGGGCTATTTTATGTCGAGCTTTTTCTGAGACGTGGATGTGAACAACATTTTTTCCACGCCACAACCGCTATTTTGAATTGTGAAAAATCATCGGCCGCGCGCATTTGGTCGTAGTGTCTAGCCTCAGTTTAACAATGTCCTCCTACGTTCCTCTCTGGTGCAAGAGTAATTTTTCGTTTCTCGAAGGCGCGAGCCATCCCGATGAGTTCGTGGATGAAGCCTATCGGCTTGGCTTACCCGCGCTCGCGCTCACGGACCGCGACGGCGTCTACGGCGTCGTGCGCGCCCATGTGAAAGCGCGGGAAGTAGGGCTGAAGCTCATCATCGGTTCGCAGATAACAGTTGATGACGGATCGGCGATTGTTCTCCTCGCGCAAGACCGCGCTGGGTATGCGAATCTGTGCCGGCTCATCACTAAAGGACGATTGCGCTCGGAAAAAGGTGAGAGCGCCATCACTTGGGAGGAAGTATGCGGGCATGCGCTGGGGTTGATCGCACTGTGGAATGGCGAAAACACATCCGTCATGCCCGCCCTTCGGCTAGGCTCAGGACAAGCTCCAGTGGGCATCCAAGTACGTCATAACCGAGCAAGGGAACAAAACCTGGATTCCCGCCTGCGCGGGAATGACGGAAAAGAACACGAAGGGGGTTTAGTTATTCGCGAGGCAGACTTGGACCAAGTCATAAGCAACCTCCGTGACGCTTTCGCCGACCGGCTCTACGGGTTGATCGCGCGCCATCGGCGCGAAGAAGAAGTCGCACAGGAAGCGCGTCTGCGCGAGCGGGCTACGCGTTACGGCATGCCGCTGGTAGCGGCCAATGAAGTACTTTACCACACGCCGGTGCGGCGCCGGTTGCAAGATGTGTTGACGGCAATTCGTCTCGGTATTCCCGTGGCTTCATGCGGTCATAAGTTAAAGCCAAATACGGAATATGGCCTAAAGTCGCCCTATGCCTTTACGCAGCTTTTTGGCGATGATCCGGCGGCGTTCAACCGGACGTTGGAGATCGCCGAGCGCTGTAACTTTTCTTTGAACGAGATTCGTTACCGTTATCCGTCGGAACAGTTGCCGGACGGGACCACATCGGCCGAGTGGTTGCGCCAGCAGACCTTCAACGGTGCCCGGCGTCGCTATGGAGAAAAGATCCCCGATAAAATTGTCATGCAAATAGAGAAAGAGCTGGAGATCATCGAGGCGCTCGATTATCCGGGCTATTTTTTGACGATGTGGGAGATCGTCGAGTTCTGCCGCGCCAACGATATTCTCTGCCAAGGACGCGGCTCGGCGGCGAACTCCGCTGTTTGCTATTGCCTGGGTGTGACTGCGGTCGATCCGGTGCACATAGGATTACTCTTCGAGCGCTTTATCTCGAAAGAGCGCGCCGAGCCGCCGGACATCGATCTCGATATTGAACATGACCGGCGCGAAGAAGTAATCCAGCATGTTTATCAAAAGTATGGCCGTGACCGTGCCGCGATGGTCGCCAACGTCGTGCGTTACCGCTCGCGCTCGGCGTTGCGCGATGTCGGCAAGGCTCTTGGGCTTTCTGAGACCGCTCTCGACCGGGTGGCGAAGTTTGTTTCGTCCTACGAGCATGTCCGTCCGGAAGCACTCGAGCAAATGGGCCTCGCTACCTCCGGTGGTTTGCACGAGCATTTGCTTCAGCTCTCCAACGAGATTTTGGATTTTCCGCGACATCTGTCGATTCATCCGGGCGGATTTTTGCTTGGTCACGAGCCGGTGCACGACATGGTGCCTATTGAAAATGCCACCATGCCCGAGCGCACCGTGATCCAATGGGACAAGGAAGATGTGGAAGATCTCGGTTTGTTCAAAGTCGATCTGCTCGGCCTCGGTGGTCTGACCCAACTCGATCTTTGCTTCCAGCTTCTACGCGAACATCGCAGCATCGAGTACTCCATGGCGACGATTCCCGATGACGACCAAGCTACTTACGACATGATCTGCAAAAGCGACACGGTGGGCGTGTTTCAGATCGAAAGCCGCGCGCAGATGGCGATGCTGCCGCGGCTGCGACCGAGAAATTTTTATGATCTCGTGATCGAGATCAGCATCGTTCGTCCCGGGCCGATCACCGGCGGCATGGTGCATCCTTATCTGCGCCGACGTCAGGGTAAAGAAAAAGTCGAATTTCCACATCCAAGTCTTGAATCAGTCTTGGAAAAGACTCTCGGCGTGCCGCTATTCCAGGAGCAAGTGATGCGCTTGGCCATGGTCGCCGCCGATTACAGTCCGGGCGAAGCTGATCAGCTGCGCCGCGACATGGCGGCATGGCACCGCACAGGCCGGATGGAACGCCATCGCGAGCGGCTAATCACGCGTATGCAGGCGAAGGGCATCGCGGTGGAATTCGCCGAGCGCGTCTTCGAGCAAATCCGCGGCTTTGGTGAATACGGTTTTCCCGAAAGTCACGCCGCGAGCTTTGCGCTGATTGCCTATGCCACCGCGTGGCTCAAGTGTCACTATCCGGCCGAGTTCGCTTGTTCTTTGCTCAATGCACAGCCGATGGGATTTTACATGCCCGCAACCATCGTTGAGGACGCCAAGCGTCATCACGTCGTGGTGCGAAGCATCGACGTGCAAGTCAGTAACTGGGACTGCACATTGGAGCCATGTCCAGAGAGCAGGGGCGGCTACGCGGTGCGCATGGGGCTTCGATACGTGAAAGATTTAGGGGAAGGGGAGTGGGGAAGAATCGTCCGAGCTCGCGCCGTTGCAGCGTTTGTGTCGCTTCATGATTTTGTCCGCTGCACGGGACTGGACGAAGGTTCTCTCAGCGCGCTCGCGGAGGCGGGTGCCTTCGATAGTCTTCAAGTCGACCGGCGTACGGCGCTTTGGGACGTGCGGCGCTTGGCGCGCATGCAGAAAGAATCTTTGTCGCTGCCGGCGCGCGAGCGGAAGCCAGTGTTCGCGGCTTTGAGTGACTTTGAAGAAGTCAGCTGGGATTACCGCCGTACTTCACATAGCGCGCGCCGTCATCCGCTCGAACCGATGCGTGCGAGCTTAATTCGCAGCGGTCTTCCCGATGCGCGCATGGTGGCGTCGATGCCAAACGGCGCGAAGGTGCGCTACGCCGGTCTGGTGATCTGCCGCCAGCGTCCGGGAACCGCGGGCGGTGTGGTGTTTATGACGCTCGAAGACGAAACCGGCTTTGTCAATGTCGTCGTGTGGGAAAGTGTCTTTCAGCGCTATCCTGTCTTGGCCAAGACAGTGAGCTTTCTCGGCATCACCGGCAAGCTGCAAGCCGAAGATGGTGTAGTGCATTTGGTAGCGGAAGAGCTTTGGGAACCGAGATTGGAGTTAAAACCGGCGAGCATGCGCAGCCGGGATTTTCATTAGAGGAGAAGATTTAACCACAAGTCGGAATATCTCGCGCAAAGACGCAAAGGCGCAAAGGTTAAAAAAGAGATTCCGAACTTGGCGTCTTGGCGGGAGAATAATCCGAAGCACCCGATAGACTGCCCGCCGAAAATTGCGCAGGCTGAGTAAACGTTCAAGTATAGTAGTAGGAAGATCAACGTAGGGGCGACCGGTTGGTCGCCCGCTCGAATACCGGTGCGCAAGTGCACCTACGAGACGATCGGTTCATCCTTCGACACGCTCAGAACGAACGGAAAAAAAATCGAAATGTTTGGCCAGTTTCTGTCGATGCTGGGCACGTCGAAGCATGGAATTTCCTTTCTCCCAGTCTCTCTTAAGCCGTGTAGGATGGGTTGAGTTCCGACGAAACCCATCGGTCTTCGATTCTGCGTGGCTCAAGACCGCATGGGTATCGCTTCGCTCAACCCATCCTACTTCGATTACTCTGTATCCTTGTCTTTAGACGATTTAGAGCGCTGCAGAAGTTTCTCTAGATCCCCGCGAAGTTGCTTTTCCACGTCCAAAAGGTCCGCATCTGTAGAGGACTGAAGGACCTTCAGAATATCTTCTAGACTCTCACAGAGCCGACCTTCAATCTTAATACTTCAAGCCGGCCCAGAAACCCAAATGTGTGGCTTGGTCGAATTGGCGATGCGCTTCGCCGGACTAGTCGGCTTCCGAGGCTCAGTCTTGCCGCCCGCTATCGTTTTGAAGGGTTTTTTCTCGTCGTGGAGTCCAGCGCTCATCGTACCTCAACCAAAGACATGATCTCTTTACGCCACCGCTTTGGCTTCGCTCTTCTGCACTTTGGCTCTTAGTCGCGGATAAAACCGCAGCGGGTTGTCCCAGAAAATTTTTCGCTTCAGTTCGTCGCTTACGTCTTTGCGGTTGATCAGGTTCGGAATGTCTTGGCTGAAGTCGCGCTGGTCGCGTTCATGGGGATAATCCGACGCCCAGATGAGCGCGTTCTCGTTGCCGACTTGCGCCGCGAGCGGGAGCGCCGACTCCTCGACTTCGACGGCGAAGAAAATATTGCCTTTCTTGACATACTCGCTCGGTTTGAGCTTGCAACGCGGCGAGTAATGGCCTTTTCGCTCCTGCTCCTCGTCCATCCGATCCATCATATAGGGCACCCAGCCGACGCCGCACTCGATGCAGCCGAATTTGAAATTGGGGAAGAGCTCGAATACTCCTTCGAACATCATGGCGACGAATTGGCGGATCTGCGCGAAAGGATGCTCCAACGTGTGGCCGATGGTGAAATTGTTCACCATGTCGAGGCCGAGCGCCGGCTTGCTCAGACCGCCGTGAGTCGAAACGGGCACATCCAATTTCTGCGCTTCTTCCCACAGCGGATAGAATTCCGGCCCGCTATAAAGTCGTCCCGCTGGTGCGACTGCAGGCAATACCGCGCCGACCATGCCGAGCTCGTTCACGGCGCGGCGTAATTCTTTGACGGCTTCAGAAATATCCTGGATCGGTAGCAGCGCGACGCCAACCAAACGCGGGCTGACTTTCATGAACTTGTGATAGAGCCAGTCGTTGTAGGCTTTGGCCATACAGATCGCCCAGTCTTTATCCTGGATCGCGCCGTGGGTCAGGCCCTGGGTCGGATAAAGCACCGTGAGCTCGATCTTGTTCTTGTCGAGAAACTCAAGCCAATGATTCGCCTTGGGTCCGTCGCCGCCGCCGGCCCAGCCGCCTTTCTGCCGAAGAGATCGAAGATAGCCATCCATCGTTAACCCCGGCCAGAACGAATAGCTCTGATGCCACTCGAGATCTTTATAAGGCGGGCCGATGAAATCGCGCAGCTCGCTGTCGAGCTCCATCACATGTCCGTCGGCGTCGATGATTCGGTAGTCCGCCATAAATCCTCCCGGTTATCGCGAATCGAAGATGGAGGATAGACGATGGAGGATGGCAATTGCGATCCTCGATCCTCCATTCTCCATCCTCGGTCACGTGTTTCTAGTATTCTCTGTAAACAATTCCTCCAC
>DASXSW010000085.1:0-8384 GCA_036505755.1 Binatia bacterium
GATTGTTTCTTTCCGGGAGCGGTGGAGAAAATTCGTCGACGACCGGATCTCGATACTGCGCTTGTTTCAGCGATGTTGAGCGACAATCCTAACAGATTGTATTTCGGCGATTAGGACAAGGATGAGAATCAAAGTATTACGGTTTGCTGGCGGGTTGATTGCTGCTCTCGTATTCTTTCCTTCGGCCAGGTGTTCGGCGCAATCCAACATACGGGCAATTATTCACATCCCGACCAAGAGCCTGACCTCCATGCCGCTATTTTTCGGTAAGGACAAAGGCTTCTTTGCGCGTGAGAATGTCGATGTGGATCTGGTGCTGATGTCACCGCCAACGGCGATCGCCGCGCTCGTGGCCGGAGAGCTGGATTTCTCTACCACGGTTGGAGCCGGAATTTCCGCGACCATGCGGGGACTGCCGATCAAGCGCGTTTTGTACATTCAACAGTACGTAACTTTTGCCCTGATGACCGCGCCGGAAATCAAAAGTGTTCGCGACCTCATGGGCAAATCGGTAGGTGCCGTCGCGCTAACCGACGCAACCGCGATAGCGGCGCGGGAGATCATCAAAGGAAACGGCGTCGATCCTGTGGCGGTAAATTTTTTCTATACTCAAAGCACGGAAAGCTCTCGCACCGCCTTGATGTCCAAGAAACTCGCCGCGGCCGTGCTGCCTCCGCCCTTCGCCGAGGAGACCCAAGTGAGAGGGTTTAACCGGTTAGCCGATGCCAAGGACTACGCGCCGCTGAGCGGCATCGGGTTATTGGCTTCTTCGGATACGCTCAAAAACTTTCCAACCAAGGCACTGTCGGTGATTCGCGCCGTACTTCGGACCATGGTCTACATGCGCGAGCCAAAAAATCATAGCGAGCTGGTGGATTACATTTTAAGGATCCACAAAATCGACTCCACCGTCGCCGCCGAAGCTTTAGCGACGGTGATGGCGGTGTACAGCAAGGATGGCACCAAGCCTCGAGACGCCGTGCAGAAAGAGATCGATATCTACCGCGAGGCGCTTAAGATTACTAAACCCTTTACACCCGAAGAATTAGAAGATATGAGCCACCAAAGGCGAGCTTACGAATTTCTCAATCGCTAAACACGCGCAGCGACGAAGCGAATTGGCTCGTTTCGGTTAATGTGAATTTTTGCTTCAGAAGAAGCGAAGGGAGAAACAGAAATGGCACGGCAGCCGGCATTAACAGAGGTGGCGTCCCACAGCGAACCGCAGATTGACAAAGCATTGGCGGCGCCAAAAGATCTGCGCGGTTATCTGCGAAAGCTGATCGAATACGACCCGAAACAATTGATGGTCGTCGACAAAGAAATCGATCCGGTTTTCGAGGCGACGGCGATCGTCGATCAAATGCGCACGGATGGGCGCTATCCGAACTATCCCGCCGTGCTGTTTCACAAGATCAAGGGCTCGTCGATCCCGCTGCTGATCAATCTGCAAGGAACTTACGAACGACTCGCTCTCGCCATCGACTCAAACCTTCAGGGGATGGTCGAAGAATTTGGCCGTCGCGAGAATTCACCCATTCCCACCAAACGGGTGGATCGCTCACAGGCGCCAGTCAAAGAGATCGTCTGGAAAGGCGCTGACGCCGACGTAACCAAGCTCCCCATCCTGCGCCACCAGGAGCTCGACTCCGGCAAATACATCACCTCGGCGGTTTTCATTTTGCGCGACCCGAAAACCGGCGTGCAAAATGCCGGCATCTATCGCTCTATGCTTCACGGGCCACACGAAGTCGGTTTTATGACCGGCGCGTTTCAGGGCGGTAATTATATTCTCGTTGAGCACCGTGAACGCAAGCAACCGATGCAGGTGGCGATGGCGATCGGCCATCATCCGTGCCTGCTGCTCGCCGGTACGACGAATCCTCCCGGCATGGGCGGTGAATTGGAAGTCGCCGGCGGGCTCCTGCAGCAGCCTCTCGAAGTTGTGCCGGGCGAGACCGTTGACCTCGACGTGCCCGCACATGCGGAGATCGTTATCGAAGGGGTGCTCGATCCAAGCCCGGAAAACAAGCGCGAGGAAGGACCATTCGGGGAATATCCGCGTTACTACACCGGCGTCGGTCCGTATCCGGTCATCAAAGTGACGGCGATCACCATGCGGCGTGATCCGATCTACGTCGATGTGTTCAATGCGAGCAGTGAGCACTCGGCGATCGGTGGCTTGGCGCGGATGGGTTTTTTGCTCAATCGAGCGCGTGACGTATGCCCCAACGTGAAGAATCTTTACTTGCCGATTTCCGCCGTGGCGCGCAATCACGCGTACATCTCAATGAAGAAAGTCGCCGACGGCGAGCCCCATCTTGCCGCGTTCAGCATCATGGCTTATAGCCCGGCAACTAAACATGTCTTTATCGTTGATGATGACATCGACGTTACCAATGAAGCGGATGTGCTGTGGGCCTTGGCGACGCGATTCCAAGCCGACAAGGATCTCGTCGTTATCAATAATTCCATTGGCAGCCGATTGAATCCGCCCACCTACGGCTACCGCCGCGACGACAAGGGCACACTCGAAACCAAGCTGATTTTTGATTGCACCAGACCCTTGTCGGCGGGCAATTTCCCCATTGCAACCCGCGTTCCTCCGGACGTTAAAGCGCGCATGAACCCCGGAGATTACGTGCGGCCACTAGCCGAGGGAGACCTGGCGTATCTTAGAGGAGGCAAATAGATGGCCAAGCCGCTGCCGACCCAAGCCGCTGAGACCAAGTGGCATGATTTACGGGAATGGCTCGCGCGGGTGGACGCACTCGGTGAACTGAAGCGAGTTACAGGCGCCAACTCCGAAGAAGATATCGGCGCCATCACCGAAATGCTCGATCATATCGAGGGCAGTCCCTGCGTCCTCTTCGATGAGATTTCGAATTTCGCGCCCGGTTATCGCGTCCTGGTCAACAGCATGGGGTCGATCAAGCGGCAAGCCGTGACCTTGGGATTGGATCCCGCCGAAGCCTCTCATGATCGGCTATTACAATTCTGGCGCGAACGTTTGAAAGGCTTTACACCGATTCCGCCCGTGGTCGTCAAACGCGGCGCAGTTCAGGAAAATATTCTGCGCGATGGCGATGTAGACTTGACTCTATTCCCTGCGCCGATCTGGCACCCAGGCGACGGCGGTCGGTACATCGGCACCGCGAGCTTCAATATTATGCGCGATCCCGACACCGGCAGTATCAACGTCGGCACCTATCGCAACCAAGTATTCGACAAGAACGGTATCGGCATCCGCGCCGCGCCACCGCACCATGGCGGCATCATCAAGGAAAAATATATGCAGCGCGGACAGCCATGCCCGCTGGTCACCGTCGTCGGCACCGACCCTCTGCTGTTTTTGGCTGCGTGCGCCGAGGGTCCGATCTATGGCCAGAGCGAGTTCGATTGGGCGGGAGGCGTGCGCGGCGAGCCCATTGAAGTCATCCACGGCGAGATCACCGGTCTGCCGATTCCGGCCCAAGCCGAGATCGCTCTCGAAGGTTTCATTACGACGGACCAATTTACTAAAGAAGGTCCCTACGGCGAATGGATGGGCTACTATCAGGACGGCTATCAAAAAGAGCGTGTCGTGCGCATTGATCGGATCTACCATCGTGACGATCCGATCATTCTAGGCTGTCCTCAGGGCAAGCCGCCGCACGAGGACAATCGGTTTCTGGTCTATCTACGTTCCGGGATGATCTGGGACCAACTGGAAAAGGCCGGCGTACCCGGAGTGTGCGGCGTCTGGTGTCCACCCGAGGGCGGCAATCGCCTGATGACCGTCGTGGCGCTTCAGACTCAATATCTCGGCCATGCGAAACAAGCCGGCTTAATCGCCTCGCAGTGCGGCGGCGGGATCGACATGAATCGATTGACCGTGGTCGTTGACGACCACGTCGATGTAACCAGTATTCAAGACGTGGTCTGGGCAATCGTCGCTCGCTGCGATCCCGAGCGCGGCGTCGAGATCATCAAGGACACCAAAGGCAGCCGCATCGACATGGCCATCGCTCCTGATAAGCGCGAGCTCAACGCCAACTCACGCATGATCATCGACGCCACCACGCCGTTTACATGGAAGCACCATCCGCTGGCCGGCGATATCATCAGCACGCCCGAGCGGACGAAAAAAATCCATGAAAAGTGGGGTTGGATACTGAAGTAAGAAGAGAGACGATTAATTTTGCCGCGTGCTTTAAATCGGGGCTGCAGCCTCAAGGGATTTGTTTTAACCCTCGCCCTCTGGGAGAGGGAAGGGTGAGGGCATCGGAACGCAGAATCACCCTCACCTCAGTCCTCTCCCACACGGAGAGGATGTAATACGGATACAGATCCGGCACATGTTTTAGATAGATCGACGAGGAAAACAGATGGCGGTTGGGCAAGCGATCAGCATGGTGGATTCACGGCTGCGGGTGAGCGGCAGCATCGACTACACTTTGAATTTCGAATTGCCGCGCATGCTGCACGCCTGCATGCTCCGCAGTCCCCACGCGCACGCGCGCGTTGTCAAAGTCGACGCTTCGCGGGCGGCAAAATTCCCCGGCGTTAGCGCTGTGCTGACGCGCGATGATCTGGTCGGTGACCACATCGATCCCTATTTCGGTCTGATTCTTCAAGATCAGACGCCGGTGGCATTGGATCGAGTCCGCTTTGTCGGCGAGCCGGTGGCGGCCGTCGCCGCGGTGGACGCCGACACGGCAGCGGAGGCGCTGGAACTTATCGACGTCGAGTACGAAGAGTTGCCGGCAGTGTTCGACGCGGAAGCAGCGCTGAAGCCCGGCGCGCCGTTGCTCTACCCTGGGGCGCGTCGGGTAATTCCCGGGCGCCCCGATGTCACTGCGCGTTCTCTGGAAGGGACGAATATCGTCCACCTGTTCAAGCAACGCAAAGGCGATCTCGATCAAGGTTTTCGCCAATCCGATCAAATTTTCGACAACACGTATCGTTCGCCTGCGGTCAATCACGTCGCGCTCGAACCCCACGTCGTCGTCGCCCAGGTAACCGACGGGCGAATCACGGTGTGGACCTGCAATCAGAATCCGCATGTCATCCAGCGCCAACTGGCGAGCATTTTCAAAGTGCCGATCGCCGACGTGCGCGTGATCGTGTTTACCCTCGGCGGCGGCTTCGGCGGCAAGCTCAATTCCAAACTGGAACCAGCCGCGGTGATCCTGGCGAAGAAAAGCGGGCGGCCGGTGCGGATCGCGGCGCGACGCGCCGAGTGCTTTTTGCTCGGCGTGCAGCATGAGTGCAAGATCAAGCTTAAAACCGGCGTCAAACGGGACGGCACTTTGATGGCGGTCGAAGCGCTCTGCTATTACAACTCCGGCGCTTACGGCGACACGTCACCCAATTTGATTACCCGCGGCTACGCCGCGACCGGGCCCTACCGCGTGCCGCATCTCTACATGGACTCATACGGCGTCTACACCAACACCGCCCCTTCCGCGGCGTTCCGCGGCTACGGCATCACGCAAGTGGCGTGGGCCCATGAGACGCAGATGGATACCATCGCTGATGCGTTGGCGATCGACCCGGTTGCGTTACGGCTCAAAAATGTTCTGCAAAAGGGCGACTCTTTTACCACCGGTGAGCCGATGCCGGAAATGCACTACAACGAACTGATCGCCTCGGCGGTTGAAAAGATCGCTTGGCAAAAGGGTCCGCTGGTGGTCCGTCAAGGCAATAAGATCCGCGCCAAAGGCATCGGCGTGATCGTCAAAGGCATGGCCACGCCGACGACATCGACTTCGACAGTGAAGCTGAACGCCGACGGCAGTTTGAATGTTCTCACCAGCTCCGTCGAGATGGGTCAGGGCTTGAAAACCGCCCTGGCACAGATTGCCGCCAGCGAGATTAGCCTACCGGTGGAACGGGTGCGCATTTCCGAGCCCGATACCGCCTTCACTCCCTTCGATCTAATGACTGCGGCAAGCCGGGCGACGTTTTGCATGGGCACGGCGATTCGGCAAGCGATAGATGACGTCAAGAATCAACTGCGCGACATCGCGGCCGCTCATCTCGAAGCGAACCAGGAAGATCTGGTGTTGCAAGACGGCAAGATCATGGTCCGTGGCGTTGCCGACAAATCGCTCTCCTACGTTGATGCGATTCGCATGAGCAAAGCCAACAATATTTTGGGCCACGGCGTGTTTGTTTCCGGATCGGGCCCTGACGGCAGCCCGGTCGTAATGGATTTTGAGACCGGCCAGGGCTACGGCTCGGCGGAGTGGCATCCCGCAGTGGTCGTCTGTGAGGTGGAAGTCGATACGGAAACCGGGCAAGTCACCGTGCCGCGTATCCATGCTGAACTTTATGCCGGCAAAATAATCAATCCGCGTCTTTGCGAGTTGCAGATCGAGGGGGCGACCACCTTCGGCCTTGGACAAGTGCTTTTCGAGGAAGTCATTCAAGACACCAATGGAAGCATCACCAATCCGAACCTTTCGGACTATATGATCCCCTCTTTTCAAGATGTGCCGGCGCAGCTGACCGTTCATATGCTAGAGCCGCACGGCATAACCGATGTTCATGGCGTAGGCGAAACCGCCATACCTCCGGCGCGACCGGCGATCGGTAACGCGATTAGCCGGGCGGTTGGTTGTCATTTTCTCGATTTACCGATCACCCCCGAGAAAGTCCTCCGCGCGCTGGAAAAGCAACGAAAGAGCTAATGTCCAATGAAGAATCATTCACCGCAGAGGCGGCGGAGGACGCAGAGGGCTTTTTAATCGGCCTTCTCGGCGTCCTTTGCGCCTCCGCGGTGAGTTGTTTTCCTATATGGATACAGAAGGCTGACGATCATGCCAAACATCAAACTCTTGCAACCAACTTCGCTCGACGAAGCGGTGTCACTTCTGAGCGAGCACAGCGACGAGACCAAGATCGTCTCGGGCGGCACCGCGCTGGTGATCATGCTGCGAAACCGTTTGATCGCGCCAGCGACGCTGCTGAGCTTGGGGCGGTTGCAAGAGCTGCGCAGCATCCGTCATGAACCCGGCACCGGTCTCAGAATCGGCGCGTTGGTGACGATTCGTGAAGCTGAGATATCGCCGATTGTCCGTGAGAAACATGCCGTTCTAGCTCAGACATTCGCCAAAGTGGGCAACATCCGCATACGCAATGCGGCCACGGTCGGCGGAAATTTAACCGAGGCGGATTATGCCTCGGATCCTCCCTGTGTTCTCGTTGCGCTGCGCGCGCGAGTCAAGGCGCGAAGCGTTAAGGGTGAACGAGAAATTCCGTTGACGGATTTTTTCAAAGGTTTCTATGAAACCGTTCTGGCGCCGGATGAAATTCTCACCGAGTTGATTGTTCCCGATCAAGCGCCTGGCAGCCGCGCAACTTATCTGAAGTACGTTTCGCGGTCGTCCGAGGATCGCCCCTGTGTCGGCATGGCTGTGGTCTCAGAAAGCGAATCGGATGGCAGTTGCAAAGATCTCCGCTTGGTCGCGGGAGCCGTGTCCGAAATTCCCCAAGAAATTGCATCCGCCGAGACGATGGCCCGCGGCAGGCACTTGAGCGATTCATTGATCGAAGAGATCGCCGGCGCATACGCGACGGGCATCGAACCGCTTTCGGACCTACGCGGCTCGGCCTGGTATCGGCAACAGATCATTCGGGTCATGGCGAGACGGGCCATGCAACAAGTGTTAGCAGGGAACTAATATTTCAGCGAATCATGCGATGCAATTTTTCTTTATTTTCGGCTCTAAACAATCTCCCCCTTTGCAAAGGGGGATTAAGGGGGATTTGATTTCTGTTCCTCTTTTCTAAGAGGAGAAAATACTGACCTTTCGTTAAGCGAATCTGTGGTAAAGGAGAAAAATTCACTTTGTCCGTCGGTCAATCTGTTCCCATGCTCGATGCCGAAGAGCGCGTTACGGGGCGCATCAGTTACGCGCTCAATGTCGAGCTGCCCGGAATGCTCATCGGCAAGATTTTGCGCAGCCCCGTGCCGCACGCGCGCATCGTTCATGTAGATGGAACCCAGGCGGAACGGCTGGCGGGAGTCGGCGCGGTGCTAACGCGCCGCGATTTCGGTTCGCAGACGGGTTATCGCGGCAAATACGGGCGCATCTTTCGCGATCAGTCGGTGGTCGCGTTTGACAAAGTTCGCTTTGTCGGCGATCCGGTGGCCGCGGTGGCGGCGGTGAACGAGGACGTTGCCGAGGAGGCGTTGTCGCTTATTGACGTTGCATACGAAGAACTGCCGGCGGTGTTCGATGAATCGGCAGCACTCGAGCCCGGTGCGCCGCTGGTGCATGATCCACGGCCCGAGCAGCAGGCGATGTTCAGCAAGTTAATCCAGGATCTTCCCGGCGGCAGCAATCTGTGCAGCCACTTCAAGCTCCGGCGCGGCGACGTCGAAGACGGCTTTCGCC
>DASXSW010000086.1:0-2418 GCA_036505755.1 Binatia bacterium
GCAGAAGCGTGCTGGCCGAGAAGCGCCCGATGGTCGTTAACGCGATGAAAGCATCGCTCGAAACACTCTATTTGTTAAAGAAAGACCGGAAGTTCGCGCGCGACGTTTTGAAGAAATACCTGCGCATCGACGACGATGCCATGATCGACATCGGTATCGATTATTATCTCACCAAGCATGGTGAAGGCGTGCTAACGTTGCCGGATCGAAAAGGACTCGAATTCGTCATCGCCGACACGGCGAAAACCAATCCGAAAGCGAAAGGACAAACCCCCGAGTCGCTGCGCGTCCTCGACGGCAGTGTGCTGGATGAGATCAAGAAAAGCGGATTTATTGATCGGGTAAAAGGCTAAGGAATCTGGCAAATACCACTGACGATTTATTGAGAACGCTTCCGTCCAACGTTGGAGTTTTTCTTCAACCAATTTTCGATCATTTTTCTCTTGAAGCGCCACTGATTGCCCACCTTGAAAGCTGGCAGTTCCTTATCAGCCAATAAGCGATAGACCGTAAACTTATCGACGTTCAAGTATTCGGCGACCTGTTCTAAGGTCAAAAGTGGCTCGGGCATAGTTTCCAATTCCCCTGCGCCTCGTCCTTGTAGTGTAAACTTCCCTTACAACCCTTCTTTGCGTCCCCAGCCGATGATTTTGGGGATGGATTCATATTTCAAATGAACGAGAATAGCAAGCGGAGAATTCTGGCGAGTTGACTCAGGTCCAGGCTCCGTAATTTCATGCCCAGATGAGACCGAGTTCCTTCAAGGCATCGAGGCAAGCGCGAATAAACGCCAAATTGCGGTTATCGAGTTACTTTGCGGCGCAGACCGTGATTTCGACCAGCATCCCCGGTGTGAGCGCTGCGCCGACCGCGGTACGTGCCGGTAGATTTGACCGGTCCACCCATTCCATCCAAGCCTCATTCATTTCGTCCTTGAGAGACGCATCAGACATGTAAACCGTCGTGCTCAAAAGTCGCGACTTGTTCGTTCCGGCTTTGGCGAGAACAGCGTCGATTTTGCGCAGCACTTGCTCCGTCTGGCCTTTCATATTCAACGACTTGTCATCGGCTACGACGCCGGAGAGAAAAACTAGATCGCCAATCACGGCCGCGCTGCAGTTCCACTCCCGCGGGTTGATACGTTCGATGTCCATGATGTCATTCTCCTTAATGTAGGGTAAATCCACGTAGGGGAACGGCATGCCGTGCCCCTACATTTGAGTCGTGCCTGGTGCTAAATGGGCGGTCTGCGTTCATACCACTTCATGTGCTGTTGGTAAGTATACCCCGCCCGTAGAATCGTCAGCTCGTCGAACGGTTTGCCGACCAGCTGTAACGCTATCGGCAAATCGTTATCCGAGAAGCCGCAAGGCACGGACAACGTCGGCAGCCCTGTTAGATTGAAGGGACCGTGATACTCGGGGACAACGTGCTTGAACAACGTGTCAATCGGCCCCACATCCTTCACCAGCGGCGCTGGACTAGCCTGATTGGGCAATGCTAGGCAATCGACTTTGCGAAAAACTTCCGCCAACTCCGCCCGGCAGCGGCTGCGAATTCTTTGCGCTTGGATGTAATCTGCCGAACCGGTGAGTAAGCCCAGATAGATCCGCGCGCGCCGCTGCGGCGCGCCGTTTTTTAATACTGCTGCTGCGTCGCTTTTGTGCGCCGCCCAGAATTCATTGTAATAGATCACCGCATTGGCGATGGTCGCTAAACTCAGGGTTGGAATTTTGACTTCCTCTACCCGAGCGCCAAGCGCTTTCAATTCGTCAATCGCCTCGCCGACAAGCTTAAGAACTACTCGGTCGGTGCGCGCCGCGCATTCATTGATGTAGTCGCGTGGCACACCGATGACTATCCCATTGACGTCTTCGCGCAGCGCGCTCGTGTAATCCGAGAGAGGAGCAGTGCTCGACGTCGGATCACCAGGATCATGGCCGGCGATCGCGTTGAGCATATGCGCCAGATCTTCAACCACACGCGCCATCGGTCCGCAGTGATCGAGTGACCAACTCAACGGTGCCAGACCATAGCGGCTGACCCGGCCATAGGTCGCTTTCAGCCCGGCGATGCCGCAAAAAGCCGATGGATTGCGGATGGAGCCGGCGGTGTCTTCGCCGAGTGATCCGAGGCAGAGTCCGCCAGCCACAGCCGCGCCGGAACCCGTGCTCGATCCGCCGGTGATATGTTCAGTATTCCACGGATTGCGTGGCATCGGCAGTTCGGCGTCAGGCAAGCTGCTCATGTGCAGTTTCCCCATCATGATGGCACCTGCCTCTCGCAATTTTCGCACGGCGGTTGCATCGCCCACGCCTTTGGTGAATTGGCGAATACGCGCCTGAGCACCCTCGACATCCAACTGATCTTTGACGGCGACCGGAATGCCGTGCAGCGGCCCGCGCCAATTGCCGCGCG
>DASXSW010000087.1:0-7803 GCA_036505755.1 Binatia bacterium
GGCGAAAAATTTTCCCGACCGGACGCCAAAGCCTTGGAAAACGCGTCGGCGGCTTGTTCGATTTGGTCCTGGGCGGCCAGTTTGTCGCCGAGTTGTTTGTACAAATTGGCCTGAGTCTTTTTGTCAGGCGCGGTTTGAGCGGATTTCAGCAACTGGTCGACCGTCTGAGCCGATGAATCGACGACTGAGGCAAGCGCGCAAAGAAGAACCAGCAAGAGTTTCATAGCAGCATCTTCCTACAGTAGATGAACCCTTCCGCCGTCAAGAATACCGTATATTAAGACGCAATATTAGCAAAACTTCGTTCTGATGTGTAGAAAAATTCGGACAACTGCCGTAAATTTTTAGTGAATCACCGTTTTTGCGGCGAATTTGTTGAAGTGACGTCCGTGGCCTGCTACGCGGAATCTAATTAAGGGGGCCGCTTAGCGCATCATTGGCAAGCAAGCTTACCAGCGTTTCCTCGTTCCCATGAGTTCCTGGACATAGCCGATCACACAGATGGGCGACATGATCGCTTGATAGATGAGCATATAGACAATGAAGCCGACCAAATTCTGCCGCACTGTGAGGCCGAGCTCATTGAATACAGTTTTCTGTTTTCGGTACATGATCATCACGATCAGAAAGGCGAATGGTATCACAAGCAAAGTTATCGGGCCGACGATGTAGTAATGACCGAGGAATGCCAGAACCACGCCGGGCAGAAAGACAAAAGCGTAGAAAAGATCGATAAACGGGATGATGAAATCTATACCGACAAAAAAAGCCGATAGTCGCGAGCTGCTCCAGACCAAGTGGCCGTGCTGCTTGAGGCCTTCAATCATGCCGCGCGCCCAACGCTTCCGTTGGTGATAAAAACCCTCGATCGTCTCCGGCGCAGAGGTGAATCCAATGGCCGTGGGCTCGAAGCCGATGCGCCAGCCGCTTTTTATCAGCGACCAAGTCAAAACGATATCTTCCCCGATCACTGACGGCCATCCTTGATGCGCCTTTACGACCTTACTGTGGAATGCGCTGAAGGCGCCCTGGGCGACCAACGTTCCTTGATAGAGTGACTGCTGCCTTTTGGCCGATGCGATTCCGGTAAAGTAGTCCCATTCCTGAAGGCGGGTCATAAACGTAGAACGCGAATTTTTCACCAGCACGCACCCGGCAACAGCGCCAGTATTGGTTGGATCCGTTAAAAAGCGCGCGACAATTCGTCTTAGCGCTTGTGGTTGCAGGTACGTGTCGGCGTCAATGCAAACGACGATGTCGTTTTTGATATGTTTCAACCCTTCGTTGAGCGCCCGTGCTTTGCCACCGTGATTGGCCTTGACCACTTTCAGGTTGTGTAAGCCGAGGGATTGAACAAGGTCCACTGTGTTATCGTTGGAGCCGTCGTCGACGACAATGATTTCTATACCGGCCGGGTAGTCTTGGCTTTTGATGCCACGAATCGTTTCGGTGATGTTTTCTTCTTCGTTGTACGCGGCGATGAGCAGGCTAATGGTTGGATAGGTCAAATCGAAATGGAGTTTGGGCGGTCGATCCAGAATAACACTGGCGAGAATATGAGCATTCAAGAAACCGGGAAGTAATGCAATAAAGAAAATGATCGCAAGTGCCGGCCAGTATCCTGTTTCGTTTGCGAGCTCGCCCAACCAAGGCTGTGCGAGTTCCCATGAAACATAAGACCATAGACAGGAGAACGCGGTTGAAACTAAGAATTTGGCTTTGACGGGGACATAATTCGCCCGTTTCTGGCGCTGCCAACCAGGCAATCTGATTGCTGCCGGTTGTTTGCCGGGAAACTTATCGGCGGTTTCGGGTGTTCTCCAGAGTTCATCATTGGAAATCTGCGGGTTTTGATTGTGGGGACCCGAGGTCCTCTGTGGTTCGTCGGCTTCCATGTCGGTCGATTTCTGGACTTCCATAAAGTTCTGTTCCTTAACATCCGCGGCCGCTCCTTCCAGCACGCCCGCGAGTCCTATCGATTCAGCAACATGCATACCAGCGAAATGCTTGGCGGTAGTGGCAAATTTTGGAATATTAGTGGCGAATTCTTGTCAGCCAAAAACGATTCCCCGACATATGATGACAACTTACGTACGAGTATGTTCAGCGTAGAGTGGACGGAGGAGTATTGGTGACGCGGAAAAATTATCCACTGTTGACACTGATTGTTTGCCTTTGGCTCACTGTCCGACATGGAAGCAAGCAGCTGATCTTGCCGGAGCTTTAGAGGGATTACGTGGAAAATTTGGCCTGTTGCAAATGTTCCACGGTTTGTGGGAAGGATAGAAAAAATTGAATGGAGGTGTCGTATGATTCTCGAGATGAGGACTTACGTGCTGAAACCTGGAATGACCAACAACTTTGTCGAACGCTTTGCGGAAGGACTGACGGCGCGGTTGCAATTCTCCAAGCTGCTGGGTCTGTGGCTGTCCGAAGTCGGCGGCCTTAACCGAGTGGTTCATGTCTGGCCATATGCAAGTTTTGAAGATCGTGAGCGGATCGGCGCCGAAGCTAGAAAAACCGGCAAATGGCCGCCAAAAACTCAGGAGTTTATCGTCACGCAGGAAAACAAGATTATCCAGCCAGCGCCTTTCTCGCCCCCGCTACCCGAGAGCAAGTTAGGAAATCTCTATGAGTTCCGCACCTATACTTACCAGCCGGGAACAATGCCGACCGTGCTCGAACGGTTCGGCAAGGTCATACCGGCGCGCACTAGGGTCTCACCGCTTGTGTTCGCGGGGCAAACCATGATTGGTCCGCTCAACCAATATGTTCATGTCTGGGCGTACAAAGATGGTGGTGAACGCGAGCGGTTGCGCGCCGAAGCGACCAGGACTGTCGAAGGATGGCCGCCGCCGACCCGAGAGTTTTTGGTCATGCAGGAAAATATGTTGATGACTCCCGCACCCTGCGCGCCGTTTAAGTAAGCTGTGAGAAAATCTTCGCGCTCGTCCGCCGCATGTGATTATTTTCGGAGAGGGAGAGCGGGGGGAGCTCTCCCTCTCGTCTTTTTATCCTCATTGCTCCCGGTGCGACCTCCGCCATCGTTGCTCAATCTCAGTAAGTACGTTCTGCCTTGACAACCCAGGCTCGGCAAAATAACTAGGAGCAAGATAAGGTGGCCGGTATTTCCGTGCTCTCGGACGCGAAGGAGGTAGCGATGCTGGACACAACAAAGCAGAGAGAGATGCTGCGACAGATGATTCTTATCCGCGCCTTCGAGGAGAAGCTCGACGAGCTTTACCAGCGCAAGGCGATGTTCGGCAGCACCCATTCCTATCGCGGCCAGGAGGCAATCGCAGTCGGCGTTTGCGCGGCGCTCGAGTCTACGGATCTGGTCGCCAGTTATCATCGCGGAACCGGCCATTTGATCGCGAAAGGCGCCGATCTCTACATGCTCCTTTGTGAGTGCATGGGACGGGCCGATGGCTATTCGAAGGGCCGCGGAGGCAAAATGCACATGGGCGATATGGCCTTTGGTTTTCTTGGCAACACGGGCACGGTTGGTGGGACGGTGCCGACGGCCACCGGCGCGGCACTCTCAGCGAAAATCCGCGGCTCGAAGGAAGTCGTCGTCAGTTTCTTCGGCGACGGCGCGGCCAATCAAGGCGTGGTGCATGAAGCGATGAATCTCGCCGGGGTGTGGAAGCTGCCGGTGATCTACGTCTGCGAGAACAATCAATACGCCATGACCGTGAGTTTGGAAAAGAGCGTGGCGATCAAACAATTGTCGGACCGCGCTGCGGGCTATGGATTCGACGGCAAAACCATCGACGGCAATAACGTCGATGCGGTTTATGAAGCCACACAAGCGGCAGCGACCAAGGCGCGCAGCGGTGGCGGCGCAACGTTTCTCGAATGTGTCACCTATCGTTGGGATGGTCACTTCGGCGGCGACCCGGGTACGGGCTATCGTTCGAAGGAAGAAATCGAAGCCTGGAAGCAGAAGTGCCCGATCAAGCGCTTCAAGGAAAAAATGATTCAAGAAGGAAATCTGACCGAAGAGGAATTTGCGAAGATATCGTCGGCGGTCCAGGCGGAATTGGATAAGACTGCCAAACGCGCGGAGGCAGCGCCGTTGCCGAAAAAGGAAGTCGATTTGAGCAGTATTTACGCAGTGGCGGAGGTGGCCCATGGCTAAGCCAATGACGGCGGAAGCGCGGCCGCCTGCCAAGGAGATGCGCGTGCAGGAAGCGCTACGCGAGGCGCTGCGCTCCGAGATGGCGCGCGATAACCGCGTATTTGTCATGGGAGAAGATGTAGCGCTCTTCGGCGGCGCCTATGGGGTTACGCGCGGGTTGATCCAAGAGTTCGGTGACAGCCGCGTTCTTGACACGCCGATCTCCGAGGGGGCTTTGGTTGGTCTGGCTATCGGCGCGGCGATCAATGGTATGCGTCCGGTGGTGGAGATTCAGTTCTGCGATCTATTACCTCTGGCTATGGATCAGCTCGCCAGCCATGCGGCGCGCTATCATTACATGACCGGGGGCCGTATCGGCGTACCGATGGTCGTGAGAACTAAGTTTGCCACACGCGCCGGCGGAGGACCAAGCCATTCGAGCTGTAACCACGGCGCATTCATTCATTTCCCTGGCCTCAAAATTATTATGCCGACGACGCCGGCGGATGCCAAAGGGCTCTTGCTCTCGGCGATCCGCGATCCCAATCCCGTGCTTTGCTTCGAAAGCCATCACCTATACGGGCAACGCGGTCCCGTGCCTGAAGGCGATTATACTGTGCCCATCGGTCTTGCTACGGTGCGCCGCCAGGGAAAAGATCTGACAATCGTCACTTGTGGCGGCATGGTTCTAAAAGCCGACGCCGCTGCCGAAGCACTGAAAGAAAAGGGCATTGATATCGAGATTGTCGATCTGCGCTCCTTGGCGCCGCTCGACAAAGAAACGATTCTGCGCTCGGTGGGGAAAACGAAACGAGCCATCGTGCTCGACGAAGGTCCGATGATCGGCGGTCTGTCGGCGGAGATCGCTGCGATGATCCAAGAGAATTTATTTTCCGACTTGAAGGGCCCCATCATACGCGTCGGCGCTCAGCCAATCCCGCCGCCGCACAGCCCGCCGCTGGTCGATGCGATGATTCCAGACGTCGATCAAGTCGTCGACGCAGTGATGCGCTTGGCTGAAGGCGGAAAGGGTCCGTAGCTTGCCATTGCGCCGCCAGCGCAAAAAACCATGATACTCCAGCACGAATCATTGGCGATTTAACAGGTTGTTCGTGAGCTTGATTTGCCAAAGTCGCTGCACGTATGTGATTGGCGGCGCGATCGACCAACGATCAACGCGAATGGGCGAGGCGATTTAACACCAGATTGATTGACCCTGTGCACAAGTCGATGTTAGCGTGACGGCGGTTTTGGGGATTGTGAAGAGCGCCCATGAAGCTCTGGAACACGCCAATTACGTCTCTATTCGCGAATGCCAGCCTGACCGTTCGATTTGCCGTCAATAGTTTCATTTGTATCGGCATTATGACTTCGGCCCTGTGGTTTATGGTCTCCAACTACTTGATCAATCAGATCGTTGAGCGGGAATGGCAAACTACGGCGCAAATTGTGCGGACGGACGTGCGCACATTTCTCGAAGACTACGATTTCAAAGCCCAGGATCGTAAATCGGTAGGGCATAAATTTGTTGCTCTCCTCGAGCATATGAGACTGTCGCCGGATATTGTCCGTTTCAAAGTTTACAATCCGAAAGGAATTGTCATTTGGTCGGACGATAAACGGTTAGTCGGTAAATCATTCATCGATAATCCCCAGCTTCAAAGAGCTCTGCGAGGCCAAGTAGTCGCGGACATGAGTTCGTTGGAGAAGCACGAGAATATCTTCGAACCCAAGTCCTTATCGGGAGCCGTGGAAGTCTATGTGCCTATCTACTCGGAGAGCGGACGAGAGCTCCTAGGAGTGTTTGAGACCTATCGGCGCCCCGATTCGATATTCCATGCTGTCCGGGAGGCGCGAGCAGTTGTTCTTTTTGGCGCCGTGGGCGGCGGGCTGCTTTTGTATGTTTCGTTGTTTGCCATCGTGCGGCAAGCCGCGCGAAAGATCGACGAGCAGCAAGAGAACCTGCTAAAGATCCAATCCGAACTTGTCGCATCGCAGCGGATGGCCGCGGTGGGCGAGATGGCGGCGGCAGTAGCCCACGGCATTGGTAACCCACTATCGTCGATTCGTGCGGCCGCTCAGGTTGCCATGCTCGACACGGCGGCAGGGGATGAGTCTGCGAAGAACCAAAAAATGACGGAAAATTTGCAAGATATCGTGCAGCAAGTTGATCGGATGCAAAGGCGTATGCAAGCTCTGTTGAATTTCGCTAAGCCCCTCGAACCGCGCCCGGTTCCAATTGAAATCAATTCACTCGTATGCGACGTCGTTGAAACATGCCGCGCCCGCTTCAGCGACGCCCAAGTCACCACGAAACTAGATCTTGAGGCGAACCTTCCATCTGTTACATCCGACGTCAATCACTTGGAGCAGGCGTTGATGGGACTCATCACTAACGCGGTGGAGGCAACCCCAAGAGGGGGTATTGTCACGGTTCGGACAAGATCTTGCAGTCCTATTGGCGATGGGAAAATCGTCGAAGTTTCGATCGAAGACACCGGCGAAGGAATTCCCGTTGAGAATCGCCAGCGTGTCTTTGAGCCATTTTTCACCACCAAGCCGCATGGCACGGGTATCGGGCTATCATTGGCAAAAAAATTCCTTGAAAGAAACGGCGCAACAATCGTTATTTCCGACTGTTCCAGCGCCGGCACCAAAATCGCGTTTACGCTTCCTCGAGACGCTGGCGCAACTCCGGCTGCTAAACTGCAATAGCGTTTTTCGCCACATTGCTTTGTTTGTTGGAGCAGGGCGCTGAACCTGGGTGGCATTTACGTGCCTCCTGGTTCAAGGCGGCTTCTGCCGACTGAGTTCTTAACGGGTGAGTTGGCGCTTATGATCTGGCAAACATTTCCCGCTATGCTTGCTCGGAACTTGGAGCCTGGGGAAAGTGGGCGCGTATGTAACCTGAATTGTTATGTCAGCGGAATCATAATGTGCGTCTGGTAGGGCTTGCGCTGCTTAAGCCGCTCAAACCAGTTTGCAACGTTCGGCTGATTCGGGCGCTCGACGGGTAAATTAAACCAACGGTAAGCCCAGACACCTAGGGGAATATCGCCCAGGGAGAAGTCTTCGCCGCCGAGATAGCGATTCTTTGCCAAGTGATCTTCGACCATCTGCCAAGCCTTTATGGTTTTTTCTAAGGCCCCTTGGACGGCTTTGGGGTCGCGCTTTTCTTCAGCAGTCCGGATCAACGCCCAGAAGAGCGGCACGATGGCCGAATTGAATGTTGAAAGCTGCCAATCCATCCAGCGGTTGGCGTTGGCCATACCTTCAGGTGAGCTGGGAAGAAGTCTTCCGTGGCCATACTTTGCGTTAAGATAACGCATGATACTGTTAGACTCCCAGAGGATAAAATCACCGTCTTTGATCGTCGGCACCAGGCCGTTGGGATTCATCTCGACATAAGCCATGTCCTTGTTGCCGCCGAACTTGCCACCCCAGTCGGTACGGTCGAACTGCAAGTCGAGTTCGCCGCAACACCACAGCACCTTCTGCACATTGGATGAATCGGTCCTGCCCCAGATCTTAATCATGTTCGCCCCCCAGCGATCTTTTTAAAACCCTATTTATCATCGTTTCCGGCGAATGAATAGCCGCGAAGCGGCGACTCAGGCTCGCACCCTCTGTCGTTTTTATACAATATCTGATACGCAATACGAGTTATCTTTCAAGGAAGGCGA
>DASXSW010000088.1:0-5262 GCA_036505755.1 Binatia bacterium
AAGTTGGAAAACGCAGCCCGAGCCGGCAAAAACTTTCATTCGGAAATACTACAAAGTTTCCGAAGCGGACGTGGACAATATCTACACGGAAACAAATCGGTTCTTGCGCTCCGCGCCGACTCCCGATCTCGAAGGACTGCAAAACGCCTGGGACAGCATCCCCGAGTCACTGGGAAAAAGCGGCATCGACCTGCGAAAGTTCGTCGACGCCCGATTCGTCAACGAAGCTCTGAGTGAAATCAAATAATGCGCGGATTTCTCATGATGCGGATGCAGTTCAAAACCGCGAGAGTATCAATCCTAGCAATCTTTTTGTTCATGGCGAGTGGCGCGCTATCGCATGCCGCGGAGCGTCCGCTGCGCGTCGCGTATCCGGCGCCGGCCGGCGCGTTTCTGCCGCTCTGGGCCGCCCAAGACCTCGGGATCTTTAAGAAGCACGGGCTGTCTGTGGAGTTGATCGCGGTGGGCTCTTCAACCCGGGGCGTGGCGGCGATGGTTTCGGGATACCTCGATATCTTGGCGGGAGGCGGCAGCAGCGGGATAACTTCTCAGCTGCAAGGTCTGACGGACATGGCTCTGTTCGGCAACATCATCCAAACGTTTTTATTTTCAGTGATGACCCACCCTTCGATAACCGACGTTTCCCAGCTGCGGGGTAAACGCCTGGGTGTCACTCGCTTCGGCGGCACGCTGGATTTTGCCGCGCGCTATCTCAAGCGCAACGGCCTCGAAGCAGGAAAGGATGTTTCATTTTTGCAGATTGGTGCGATGCCGGATATCGCTGTTGCCGTAGCTTCGGGCGCGATCGAAGCGGGTGTTATCGGAGTGCCGCAGAATCTGTTGGCGAAAAAACAGGCGCTCCGTGAGTTGGCCGATCTTTCGGAGATTGGCGCGCGATACGCGCTGGCGGCCTTATTGGCCAAGCGGAGTTTTCTTGCGGAAAACCATGAAGTGACGGTGCGTTTCATGAAGGCGCTGGTGGCGGCGATTCACTATTCAAAAACTCATCCAAAGGAAGGGATGGAGATCCTCAAGCGCTATACGCGTATTGATGCGCCGGATATTATCAAGCCGACCTACGATCTCCATGTAAAGCTATTTCCCAAAGTGCCTGAAATTTTCCCGGAAGATCTGAAGCTGGTGCTCGAGGAAATCGCCTTGACTAACCCGAAAGCCAAGGGCGCTGAGCCCGCGAGTTTTATCGACGACCGGGTGTTGCGCGAGGTGGCCAAATCGGGATTCACCGAGCAGATTTATCGATGAGGATAAAGCTCGTGGCACGATCGAACGGACGGACCATTGCAGCAACCCGATAGATGAAAGGAGAAAACACTCATGGCATTCGATTCGTTGCGTGATTTTTTGAGTTCGTTGGAACGCATGGGTGAGCTCAAGCATATCAAAGCCGAGGTCGAGCCGGTGCATGAGCTGGGCGCCATCGCTTATCATTCGCTCATCAGAAAAGGTCCGGCGTTGTTGTTTGAAAATATCAAAGGCCACAGGACGCCGCTGGTCACCAATGTTTTGTCGACGGACCGCAAAGTCGCCGTCGCGTTGGGTATCGAAGGCGACATGCGCGCGATGTTCGAGAAGTTTCTTTCCGGCTTCAAAAATCCGCTCGTGCCCGTGGAGGTGAAAGGCGGGCCGTGCAAGGAGGAAATTCATAAAGACGGCGACGTGGATATCACCAAGTTTCCGACCCCGGTTTGGCATGAAAAAGATGCCGGTCCTTATCTCGGTACCTTCCACGGCTGCATCACCAAAGACCGCGCCACTGGCGATCAGAACATGGGCATGTATCGGCTGCTGGTGAAAGACAAGAAAACTCTCTGGATGTCGATTCACCGCGACGGTCTGGCGCACTACCGTCAGTACGAAGCGGCGAACGAGCCCATGCCCATGGCGGTCGCTATCGGCATGGAGCCGCTGCTTTGCATCGCCGCGATGAGCCCGATCAGTTCGGGGCTGGCGCGCCATGCCGAGTTTGCCTACGTCGGCGGCCTGCGTGGCAAGCCGGTGGATCTCACCAAGTGCGAGACTCTGGATATGCTTGTTCCGGCGCAAGCGGAGATCGTGCTTGAAGGCGAAGTGTTGCCGAAAGTCCGTGTCGACGAAGGGCCGCACGGCGAGTCCCATGGCTTTTATGGCGGCGAAAAAGAAGGCCTCGTCTTCGAAGTGAAGTGCGTCACCCACCGGAAAAATCCGATTCACCAGGGGCTGATCTGTAATTTCATGGAAGACGGCGGCAAGAGAATCACTCGTTCCGCGGTCCTCTGGGGCAAACTCAAAAGTCTCGGTACGCCTGGAGTCGTCGATGTGCGCTTTCCCGATCCCGGCTGCGGCCGCGAGATCTGCGTGGTGTCGGCCGACGTAAAGGAGCCGGGCCAAGTCATGCAAATCGTCGAGACGGTTTGGGGCGTCAATGCCATGGGGCCCAATTGGATCATCGTCGTCGACGCCGACGCCGATATCGATGACTGGAACGATATCTGGTGGCGGATGTATTCGCGCACCGAGCCGCATCGCGATGTGTGGATCACGCCGCCGCGTCAGCATGGCGGACACCAACCGCTGGTCAAGCATGGTTTCACGTCGCGCATCGCGATCGACGCGACCTCGAAGTTCAAAGGAGTCGAGTTTCCGGAAATCAACACGGTGAGCAAAGAGCTCACGCAAAAAGTTCTCAGCCGGTGGGCGGAGCTGGGTCTGGAGTAAAAACACAAAACGCGTTCCAAACGTTCCAGTCGTTCAATCCCCCTCCTTATCCTCCCCCGCGTCGCGGGGGAGGATCAAGGAGGGGGTTGAACGATTTGAACCAAGAGATGTGAGTTTTCGATGAGGGGTAAAATTATCGGCCAACCCGTACCGCGCGTGGAGGGCGCGGAAAAGGTCAGCGGCGCCTGGCTGTATGCGGCCGATCATTATCGGCCCGGCTCACTCTGGGGTAAGGTGTTGCGCAGCCCTTATCCGCACGCGCGCATCCTCAACATCGATATAGGCCGCGCGAAAAATATTTCTGGCGTAAAGGCTATCGTAACCGCGGCGGATATCAATCCGCGCCTGATCGGCGCCACGCTCCAGGATATGCCTGTCCTAGCGCAGGACCGCGTCCGCTATGTCGGCGAAGATATCGCGGCGGTGGCCGCCGTCGATGCCGATACGGCCGAGGAAGCAATTCATCTGATCGACGTTGATTATGAAGAGCTGCCGGCGGTGTTCGACCCTTTGGAGGCGATCAAACCGGAGGCGCCGGTGCTCCACCCGGATTATGAACGGTATCGCGGGCCGAAGACCAAAGCGCCGACCTTGAAAAACATCCAGACCCTGGTGCGAGCGAGCAAGGGCGATATTCAGCGCGGTTTTGCCGAGTCGGATGAAATCTTCGAAAATAGTTTTCGTACTCAGCTCGTGCATCAAGGCTACCTCGAACCTTACGCGGTCACCGTTGAAGTCGATAAACAGGGGCGCCTCACCATCTGGGTGACCAATCAGTCGGTGTTCAAACTGCGCAAGGTTTTGGGCGAGTATTTCGACATGCCTGCGGAAATGATCACTGTCCAGCCGAGCAACATGGGTGGCTCCTTCGGGGCGAAAGATTATCCTTCCCTGGCGCCGGCGGCCTACTATCTCTCCAAAAAGACTGGACGACCGGTACGTTTTATAAAGAGCTACACCGAAGAGTTAACCGCCAGCTCGCCCCGCCATCCCGCCGTAGTCCAGCTGCGCACCGGCGTGAAAAAAGACGGCACGCTATGGGCGTGGGAAGGAAAGACTTTTTACAACGGCGGCGCTTACGGCGCTTACAAACCCAATCCCCAGGGATCGATGAGCGGCGCCTACATGGTTGCCGGCTCGTATAACATCCCGCACACCTTGCTCGAAGGCTACTGCGTTTATACCAATCAGGTGCCCGGCGGCTACTTCCGCGCGCCGGGCGAGGTCCAGACCCTTTTCGCCGTGGAAAGTCACGTCGACATGATGGCGCATGCGCTGGGGATCGATCCGATGGAGTTTCGTTTGCGCAACGGACTCAAAAAAGGCGACACGCGCGCGACCGGCGAGAGTCTCAGCGATCCCTATTGCACCGAAGTGCTCCAGCGTGTGGCGAAGATATCGAGCTGGGGAAAAATCCGACCGGCGAAGGCGGCGAAGCCCGTAAACACGGGCCGCGGCATGGCGTTGGGCGACCGCCATGTGGGGCACGGCGATTCGAGTTTCGAATTGGTTCTGGAGCGCGATGGGACGCTGCGGCTCTTGAGCGGCGTGGGCGACCAGGGAGTGGGCGCGTATACCATGCATCGGCAGGTCGTCGCCGAGCTCTTAGGCGTCGATCCCGACTCGATAAGGATCGAAGTCGGCAACACCTCCAACGCGCCCTACGATCAGGGCATCAAAGGCGCGCGCGGCACCCATATCGAGGGACAGGCCGCGCTGCGGACGGCGAACGCGTTGACCGACGAGCTGCGCGACCTGGCGGCGTCGCGATGGGGAACCACGGCCGAAAAAATTACTTGGCAACGCGGCGGCGCGCTGTTCAAGGCGAATGGCAGAGCGAAGCGGTTGCGATTGAAGGAGTTGGCACTGTTTGCGGAAAAACCCCTCAAGGGATACGGCGAATTCGCCGGCCATAAACCCGATGTCTATTCGTTCCAAGCCGTGGTGGTGGATGTCGAAGTCGATACGGCTACCGGTGAAGTCAGACTTAAACATCTCTATTTCGTTTACGACGTCGGCACGGTTATCAATCCATTGATTCACCAAGGCCAGATCGAAGGCGGCATCGTGCAAGGATTAGGTTACGCCCTCAGCGAAGAGCTCAAGCTCGATGACGGTCGGATCACCACGGTGACGTTGGGCGACTATAAACTCCCCAATATCGCCGACCATGTGCCGCTCACCACTTCGCTGGTGCAAGCCAAAGCGGGCCCCGGTCCGTTTGGCGCGAAGTCTGTGGCGGAAGCGGGAATCAGCATCATCGCTCCGGCGGTGGCCAACGCGGTCTACAACGCGACCGGAGTCAGAATAACCGAGCTGCCGGTGACCGCGGAAAAAGTTCGCAGCGGATTGTTATGCGGTCACAAAGCGTAAGAGAGTTGGATCTCGCACGGCATCCCGAGGCAATGCAGGAATCGCCATGAAAAGATTGCCTCTTGCCGCGTCGCTTTTGAGCTTATTCGTCGTCGTCCTTCTCTGTCTGACAATTTTGCTTGCCCAGCCAACGCTGGCGCTTGCGCAGCGCAAAACCTTGCGGGTTTCTTATCC
>DASXSW010000089.1:0-9246 GCA_036505755.1 Binatia bacterium
CATCGGCGTAGTGCGAAACGCCGGGCTCAGATCCTCGAACGTGTAGGCCCAGCGATAGTCGATGCCATTGGCCGTGTAGTTATCGATGCGCCCCTTGGTAAATTCCTTGTTGGGGTTGTAACCGGTGCCCGACAACACGAGCGCCGCGGTTTTGTCGGGACGCTGGTGGTACATGTGGGGAGCGAGCGACGAGCCCACCGAACAGCCGACCAGAATTGCTTTCTCGCCGGGCAACGCATCGTCGATCGCTTCCCAACAGGCCTCGGCCATGTCGGTCATGGTGAGCCCCGCGTCCGCCTTGGGCGAGCGGCCGTATCCCGGGATGTCGATGGCAATGCAGCGGTACCAGGTTGACAGATGAGCCATCTGAAAAATCCAGCACGACTGGTCCATCGGGTTGGGATGGATAAAGGCGATCACCGCGCCTGTACGTCCCATCCGTTCATAGTAAAGCGGTCCGTGAATGTGCTCTGCCATGGCCCTCCTCCTTATTTAGCATTTACTAAGATCGGCTTGCGCTTATGATTGCGCAGACACGATTTCGTCATGGGTCTTACTCCCTAGCTTTACCCATTGAGCGGTGGCGATGCTCCTTACGCGGCGCGTGGAGCTGCGATAATCTTGGACAGTTCGCGGTCCGACGCGCCCCGGGAGATGAGAGAGCGGATCAGCAAGTCCGAGGATCGATTGGTCGCCTGCTTCCGTCTTGCCGACGCGCGATTGGCTCGGCGTAGAGGCCGACTTCAGCGCCGCCGGGACGCTAAAGATCAATCTGGTTATTTACCGGTCAGGGATGCTTGCACCTTTTTAAACGTATCCAGGTTCTTCTGTAGGCCAGTGATATGGTCCTGCATCTCGACGAGCGAAGAACCAAACTGTGCTACCGACCCGACCGGGCCGCCCGCCTTCCCGGCTTTTTCCAGCAGCTCGCCTATCTGGGCCTCGGCTTGCCGCTGCGACATCGACCCGCAAACGTAACCCAGTCCGAAGACCCCCACGATCATGGCGGTCATCAACCCGCGAGAAAATTTTCTCTTTGTCATAGGTATCTCCTCCTTTGAATTAGAAAAAATAATCATCAAACGAATCTAACTTGTAAAGTAAAGCTGTCACGGTTTGATTAATCCTCAGGATTATTCCTATACCTTACAGCCTCCAGTTGTATAGGAAATTTTCTGATTTGAAACCTCCGTTTCCACTACAGGAAGAGGAGCGGTAAGGGAGTAGCTCCGCCGGCGCGTTGCGCCAAGCCTGACACCCGTGTCATGAAGAATGCGTCATTTTGACAAATCCAACCAAGGCCTCCCCGCTTAATAGCTTAATTTTTAGGTGATTTGCGTCCATTTTGCCGTGGCCCAACCGTTGCGTTATGGAAAGCTAGAGCGGATACAACCATCATCTCTCAAGGGGGCGAAGATGCCTGCAGGAATTGTTGCTACTTTACTCATTCCGTTATGTAGTATCGGCGCGTTGTGGCTTGCGGTGGCCATGATGACGAAGCTTAAGCAGCGTCGAATCAAGGATCGCATTGAGCAAGGGCTTGCAGACTACTTGCGCCAAGTAAAACCGCAGCGATTAATTTAACTCCAATTGTACTGCTAATCCCCTTCATCGTACGGCACGGCCACGAGTTGGTCCTGCGCCGATCTCGCGTCTTCGTTCCACATCTCCAGCAGCTTCGTGGTGACCAGTCCCGGCTTGCCGTCGCCGATCTTTTGTCCGTCCCATTCAACCACCGGCGCGATTTTGATCGAGCTACCGATAAGCATCATTTCTGCCGCGCCACGTCCTTTCTCGACCGGAATATCGGCGAGTCGGACAGCCTTTAGCACGCCTGTTTGTAAGAGCCGCTGAGCGAAATCGAGAACTCGCTGGATTGTGATGCCCGACAGGATCGCGTCAAAGGGTGGATGGCGGAACACGCGATCCTTGGTCACGAACGCCACATTCATGTTGGAGCTTTCCGCCACCATGCCGCGTTGGTCGATGAAGACCCCGTTGTCGGCGCCGCGGTCTTTGGCTTCCACGACGACGAGCACATTGGGCAAATAATTGGTCGACTTGATTCGCGCGAAGAGCGGCGGTTTGATCGGCACCTGGCTGGTGATCAGCTTGATGCCCTGTTGATAGTAACTCTCCGGGTAAGCTTCCTGCTTGAAGACGATCACGTAGAAGCTGCTGCCGACACATTCCGCCGGACCGAGGCCGTAGCCACCGGGACCGGCGGAAAGCCAGTAGCGCACGGAACCTTCGTGCCGGCCGCTCGCCGCCGCGGTTTCCAAAATGATCTGACGCAGTCGCTCTCGCGGAAACGGCGACGGAATGCGTGCTCCATCGGCTGACTTAATCAACCGATCCAAGTGCGGGTCGAGTTGATAAAGCATTCCATGGGTAAGCGTCGCCGTGTCAAAGACGGCGTGTCCGCGGTGCACCATGTGATCGTCAAGCGGCAACACCATGAGCGCGGGGTCGGTGACGATGCCGCCGAGGACGCTGGAGTACATTGCGTAGAAATTGTTCGCCTTGGAATGGACCGTCTGGCGCAGGCGGCGGATCGCGTCGTCGGCGCTAAATATGGGTATTCTCGTTGGCTCAGCCATACAAGCTCCTCTATGGCAGAAAACTCAGATCGATTAACTGTTGTGGGCTGAGCGTCTTAGCCTTCGGGTCGTCTTCGGCTGCGGCGTCGAGCACCAGTTGCATGCCCTTAACGGTCGGTTTCCCGTCGGTCGGCAGGGTTTTTCGCCGCAAGTCGAAACCGATTTCCCCGACCTGCCGGTCGTCCACTTTCAACAGTTGCATCGATTTCCTGACGGCCTCGTCCTTGTGTGCAAAATAGTAACGGATGGACTCAAGAAAGGCGCGCATGAAGCGCCTGGCGGTGTCGCCCTGAGACTTGAGATAATCGGTGCGCGAGCCGACCCCGACATGCTGGTACTCAATGCCTTTATCGACAAAATCCAGTAGCGTATTGAAACCCAGCTTTCGGCCGATGAAGGCGACGTCAGGGGTTAACACCGTGGCGTCAACAGCCCCGCTCTTCAATGCCACCACTCGCGCGTCCTGGCCGCCCGTCTGCACAATTTGAATATCGCTCTTTGGATTGAGTCCCAACTGTGTCGCGGCAAGCTTGACGACGAAGTCGGTGTTGCTGCCGAAACGGCTAATGCCAACTTTTTTGCCCTTCAATTGTTCCGCGCGAGCGATGCCCTCCCGCGCCACGAGAACATAGGGCAAAAGGTTGTTGACGCCGCCGATCATACGCAAATCGGCGCCCTTCAATTGCGCATAAACCAGGGGCGTGCCGCCGGCCAATAGGAGATCGAGGCTCCTGCCGATGAGCGCCTGCATCGAAAGGGAGCCACCGGGAATATATATCAACTCAAGCTCAATACCATGTTTCTTGAAAATCCCAACTTCTCGGCCAAGATAAAATACACTCTCGTCTGAGAAGCCATTATGACCGACTTTGACCGAGGTCAGTTGGGCAAGTGCACTGCTCGCGATGATGAGTAACGTTAATAAAGGAGAGACGAATAGGATAAAACGCGATCGCACGATTCCCTCCTTAAAGTTTACATCTAATCCCTTATATCCTGCAAAAACCAGTCGGTGGGAATCTGCTGTCCCAGTCCGCGCCGTTTGGCTTCGCGCACGACGTAGCCGGCCGTCGAAGCGAATTGCAGGCCTTGAGTGCCGCTGTTGACGAAGAACGTCACCTGCTGCGCATCAGTCCGGCCTTTGAGTTTACCGGACATGATATCAGTAAGCAGTGGAAACTCCGCGGAAAAAATGTCGACTTTGGGATTCGCGATGCGCTTGATTTCTTCCGCACTACCGGCGACCACGGCAGCCTCGCCGCCGATGCGCATTTGACCCACGTCCAGGTTCAACGTTGCTCGCCCCATCTTGATGACCAAATCTGCTGACTTCACGATATCGGGATTCCATTCATTCGCCTTGACGCAGGTGAGGTGCATGCCCGGTTCGATCCAGTCCGGGTCATTGACGACGACTTGAATCGAATCCGTACAGGTGGCGACGATGTCTGAGCCGCGCGCGGCTTCTTCGGGCCGTTCCACGGGCGTGATTTTGATTCCCAGCTTTTGACACATCTCACTGGCGTAGGCTGCGCGATTTTTTTGGGTTGGACTGTAAACTTTGACTTCGCGAATCTTGCGCACTTGATTAAAGGCGAGCAGGTAGGTGCGTGCCATGCCACCGGCGCCATAGATGCCAACCACGCTCGAGTCTTCGCGCGACAAATACTTTGCGCCGAGCCCGGCGCAGCCGCCGACGCGCATATGCTGAATGATGCCATCGTTAATGATTGCCAAGGGCTCGCCGTTGCGCGTTGAAAAAACCATCACGACGCCGCAAAACGTTCCGGGCTCGATGCAATATTTTTCTACGGTTTTGCCTTCAGGCCAATCGAGCATGTCGGATTTCATTCGAATCGCAAAGGTCTCGAACGAACGGGAAGCGCCCTCCATCGTGCCCCAGCGGTACATTAACTTCGGATCGTCGTTGGGCACGAACAGATCGTAGCGGCCGCGGTAGACCGCGCGCTCGTTGATGAGATCGCGGTAACCGATTTCGAGCGACTCCATGCAACCCTTTATGTCCAGAATGTTCGCGACGGTTTGGTTGTCGATCAAAAGCACCTTGCTTCTCCGCTTCGGGACGCTTGCCGCAATCACGAAAATACCGGGATGTCATTGCGACACAGTCTCTTCGATAAGATGTTGATTCTATTTCGTACAAGCGTGCTAAATGCAAGCTTGCTGCAACAAAATGCCGGCTAGAGCAGTGCTTGGGATTCAGTTTTGCGAGTGAAACTTGCTTCGCGGGACGAAAAATCGAATCCCGCGATTTAGCTATCGAGTTCGGGTTTCGGCAGGGCGGCAAACGGAACGCCTTCTTCGACGAGCTCTTTGGTTTCTTGCGTCGTCGCGGTGCCGTGGATGGGACGCTCGTCGGCTTTGCCCTTGTGAATCTGGCGCGCTTCTTCGGCGAAACGCGGCCCAACGTCTTCGAAATTCTGCTTGACGTAATGATGCACGCGAATGAGCATCTCCTTGAATTCGGTGGGCGAAAGCGGCGCTGGTGGTGCCGGCTCTGGTTTTTTCGCGGGCGGCGCAGGCTGTTCCTTCTTTACATGGACGGCGCAGGCGTGGGGCACTTTCTCCACCTTGGTCGTGCCGCAGGTCGGACAGGAGATGAGCTTCTTTTCCGCTTGCTTCTGGAAGTCCTCAAAGCTTGGAAACCAGCCCTCAAAGCTGTGCTTCTTTTTGCAAACAAGGTTGTAGATCACCATGATAAGTGAGTAATGAATAAGATCACGGAGCGAGGTTGTCAAGAGCAAGCGAAATACCCGCGTGGTTCAGTTTCGCAAACATTTGGTAGGGGCGACCCCCTGTGGTCGGCCGTCCCAGAGGGCAGACACAGGGGTCTGCCCCTACGTGGAGAATCATTCCTGATCGGAAGACCCCCACCATTCCCCTCAAAAGTTTGATGGAATAGACACTCGTGGTAAGATCGGTTTTATGACTGACGCCGTGAGTCTACGAATTATTCGGAAGATCGCGGAGGTGTCACGCGAGCGTTGGGACGCTCTGGTGGACGGGGCGACGCCGTTCATGAAATGGGATTGGCTGGATAGCTTGGAGCAGGCCGGTTGCGTCGATGAGCAGGCCGGCTGGTTGCCGCACCATGTCGTTGTCGAAAAGGCTGGGAATCTCATCGCTGCCTGTCCGATGTATCTAAAGCTCCACAGCATGGGCGAGTTCGTCTTCGATTATGAATGGGCCGAAGCGGCGCATCGGGCGGGAATTCAATATTATCCAAAGATGCTCGTCGGCATTCCCTTTACTCCGGTCACCGGTCACCGCTTTTTGACCGCCGATGGCGAAGATCGCGGCCAGATGATCCGCTTCATGGGCCAAGCATTGGCGAAGATCGCCGCGGACAACAAGATCTCGTCCGTGCATGTAAACTTCTGCCTCGCTGACGAGAGGGCAGCGCTCGAGGCGGTAGGCTTTTTTCCGCGCAACGGAATTCAGTACCATTGGCAGAATCGTCGCTTCAATTCTTTTGACGATTACCTTGCCAGCTTCCGTAGCGACCGGCGTAACAAGGTCAAGCGCGAGCGGCGCGAAGTGGTGCAGCGCGGCATTACCATCCGTGCTTACGAAGGCGATGAACTGACGCAGGGTCACCTGCGCACGATGTTTCGCCTGTACAAAGGCCATGTCGATCGGCTCTATTACGGCCGTCAATACCTGACCCAGAAATTGTTCGACGAGCTTTATAAGCGATTCGCTTCTAATCTTTGTCTGATGCTGGCCGAGCGCGACGGCAAAATCATCGCTGGCACGTTCAATGTGCGCGATAACACGGCAATGTATGGCCGCTACTGGGGTTGCTTCGAAGAGCATCCGTTTCTCCATTTCAACGTGTGCTATTACTCAGCAATCGAGCACTCCATACGTTTAGGCTTGAAACGATTCGAAGCCGGCGCTGGCGGCAGCTTCAAGCAGCTGCGCGGCCTAGAGCCGGAACACACCACCAGTATGCACTACTTCGTCGACGGTAAATTTCGTCGCGCGGTGCAGCGCTTCCTCGATCAAGAGCGGGAGATGATTCGGCGCAAGCGCGAAATGCTGCTCGATCAGAGCCAGCTTAAACGCGAACAGCAGGAGCCGTAAATTCTTTGCCGGTGTGTCCGGCTGTGCTCTCCGGACCCCGGGCAGACACGGAGGCCTGCGTTATCCGGACCCATCGTCGAAATCACACTGACTGCAACTGTCGCGGCATTTTCTTGACTACACCCGGTCTTTCCATTAACGTCGGCGCGAGGTACAGCCATGAAATTATCGTCGGCGCGAATTATAGCCCTGACTTCATCGTGGAAAAATGTCGCCGAGCCGGTGTTATTCTTCGTTGTATTATTGGTGCTTTGGGAAATCCTCGTCGAGGTCATCAAAGTTCCTGCTTTTATCCTGCCGCCGCCGCACGATCTGTGGACGGCGTTCATAAAAAAATTACCGATTCTCGGCAATCACGCGTTTATCACTTTTATTGAAGCCTTTGGCGGTTTTGTTTTCTCTTTGGTTTTGGGCGTTGGCTTCGCCATCTCGGTCGTCTACTCGCGCCGTTTGCAAAACACGATCTATCCTTTGATCGTCATTCTCTACGCCATGCCCAAGAGCGCCTTCGCGCCGCTAATGGTGATCTGGGTCGGCTATGGTTTGTTCTCGAAGATCGCCATCGCGTTTTTGGTCGCGTTTTTTCCGATCGTGGTGAATACAGTGGTCGGCCTCAAAGAAGTCGAGCCGGAGCTTCTCGAGCTGGCGCGCATCAACCGCGCCTCGGAGCTCGACGTATTCAAGAAGATTCGCCTGCCGAATTCGTTGCCTTATCTGTTTGCCGGCATAAAGGTCGCCATCGTGTTGTCGGTTACGGGGGCGATCGTGGCGGAATTCGTCGCTGCCAACGAAGGGTTGGGCTATTTAGTTCTGCAGGCCAACTACAGTTTAGACACCGCATTCGCGCTGGTTATTCTGCTCATTCTCGCGGTTCTGTCGTTGGGGCTGTTTTGGTTGGCGGAAATTTTACAAAGAAAGCTGGCGCCGTGGAGCGCGGCGGTGCGAGAAGTCGAAGGATCTTTTTAGCGGGCGATTGGAATGATGGAATGATGGAGTAATGCATTAACAACCCCGTACTCCGCCATTCCGCCACGCCATCACGCCATTTCAATTGCGCGCCTGCCGCTGAAAGCTTTTTCAGAAGCGGCAAATTAGGTCTTTAAGAATCAGGTCGATATTTTTTCCTGGAGGATGAAATGCAATTTGGAATCGAGCGGTTCCACAGCTTAGTCGGCGTAATCGTCGTTGCACTCATCATGCTCGGCAGTGGAACTCCACTGCAATCAGCCGAGTTGAGCCCAGCGAACATTCGCATGGACTTTATCATCGGCGGCAAGCACGCGCCGTGGTACGTCGCTCTGGAAAAGGGTTTCTATGCCAAGCGCGGCTTGGCGGCGACCATTCAAGCGAGCACGGGATCGGCCGACACATTGCGGACCATCGGCTCAGGTGGCGCGGATTTCGGTTTCGCCGATATGGCGACCATGATCGTCGCCAAATCCCGCGGTACACCGGTGCACGCCGCCGCGCAGTTTGGCTACGTCGGAGCGACGATTCTGTGGCGCAATGAGGGCGTGATCAAAGGGATCAAAGACCTTGAAGGCAAATCTCTGGCGATCAGCCCCGGTCAGGCCCAATGGTTTTTAATGCCGGCATATTGCCGCATTAACAAGATCGACTTTAAAGCGATCAAGATCCAAGAAACCGCGGCGCCGATTCAGCCGGCGGCGTTGGCGACCAAGAAGGCCGACTTCATCATCATGTTCCGCGCTTCCAACGACGAAGTCGCCGAGCTCGCCGCCTCGAAAGTCGGCCTCAAGCTTTCACGGGTGTTTATGAAAGATACCGGCCTCGATATTTACGGAACCAGTCTGATCGTGAAGGATGAGGACGTCAAAAAACGCCCGGAATTCGTCCGAGCCTATGTCGAAGCGACGCTGGAGGGATTGCGCTACTCCCGTGATCACCAAGAAGAGGCGCTCAAGATTCTTCTAAAGCACAAACCTGAGCTCGATCCGGCGCTGACCACGTTGCAGCTCAAAAATGCCTTGACGGAGGTATTCTTACCGTTTGAGTCGGCGCAGGTCGGCTTGGGTTATATGAAGCCTGAGATCATCGATAAAACGGTAAAGGTGACCAACGAATACTTCGATGTCGGTCGGAAAGTTGCTGTTAAGGAAGTGTACACCAACCAATTCATCAAGCGCTAAGATCGACCAGTTTCCAAGGTTTCGTAGTGCCGCCGCTGATCGCCGTCGAGAACGTCTCCAGAGTTTTTACCGGCGGGGTCAAGACCGTCACGGCGCTTGAGCATATATCTTTCGAGATTCAAACCGGCAATTTTGTTTCAATCGTCGGTCCGAGTGGCTGCGGCAAGAGCACGCTGCTGAAGATTATCTCCGGGCTGCTGACGACCTCTTCGGGAACAGTTTCGGTCAATGGCGAAGAAGTCAATCGCCCGCTCGAAAACGTCGGGATGGTGTTTCAAGCGCCGGTGCTGCTCAAATGGCGCTCGGTGCTCGGCAACATTTTGCTGCCGGTGGAGTTCGCCAGATTAGACGTCGCCGGCCATCTGAATAAGGCGCGGGCGCTGATTAAG
>DASXSW010000090.1:0-6538 GCA_036505755.1 Binatia bacterium
CCTCGGCCCAGGCTTCTTCGACGAGCTCCGTGCGGCGCACTTCGTCGACGTCGGCGCGGCGCACCGACGAAGGTAGCGCGCCACCCGCTTTGTGTTCTTCGAGGATGCGCCAGATGCCTTCGCTGCTTACCTGTCCATCCAGCGGAAAGAAATGATCGTCCATCAGCATCATCGGGAATAGGTCCCGAGTGCGTTCCGCTTCGTCAGGATTGTTAACCCGCAGTTTGGCTTCGATGGCGCGAAAAAACGGATAGTTTTCCTTGATGCGCATGAACTGATAGGCGCGGATCGAAGCTTTCCAGTAGCGTTTGATCATTTCCGGATTGCGCTCAATGAACGACTTACGCGCCACGGTCACCCGGTCGGGCCGGCCATGCGGCTTGTTGTCCTCGACAAAATCATAAAGCCGGTTAAAGCCGCGTTCCAATAGTTGCGGCACAAACGGGTTCTGCACTATGGCGGCGTCGGTTTCGCCCGCGAGCAAAGGTCTCCACGCTTCGCGCAGCGATCCGTACTTATAGCCGATCTTCCACTCGACATCGCGCTCGGGATCGATCTCAGCCTTGCGCAATTGCTGCTCGTACCACATGGTGGCGATGCCCCCCTTGTACCAGTCACCGATTCGCTTGCCACGCAGATCCTGCAGCGACTCAATACCGGGGGCGGCGACCAAACTGCCGCGGAACTGGCTGCGCCAGCCGCCAATAATTCGCACTTCATCGTTGCCGAGGGCGCGTTCAGCGAACGGCGTGCGTACATGGACATCGGGGATAATATCGATGCCGAAGGCGATCATATCGCGCACCACCGTGCCGACTTCATCGTAACGCTCGCCACCCGGCCGGCTTGATTCAATCGCTTTAGGATTGATCTTGGCGTGAACGATTTCGGCGTCGATGCCTTCTTGGGCAAAGTAACCGGCTTCGAGCGCCACCGCGGCATGCTGGACATGAAACGCATGCCAACACGCATTACCGACTCGAAGTTTCAAGGCTCTTTCTCCTCGTTGTTAAAAACTTTATGGCCGCGTAGTATCATTCTGAGGCGTAGCCGAAGAATCTCGATTTTGTGACACCTTCGAAACTCCGAGATGCTTCGCTTCGCTCAGCATGACATAGCGATATGGTCCTAATTGACAACGAACAGCGGGCTCGTGATTCGATAGCTCAATCGCCAAGCAGGCCCTTCATGCGTTCGATGATCTCGCGCGGTTGAGCGATCACTTCCTTTGCCAACTTTTCGAGTTCTTCGCCTCCGGAGGGCGACAATTCCAACTGCCTTTTCTTTGTCTCCATAACCAAGTCGCTATCGGCGAGCGCGCTCTTGAATGCGGTGCGGAGTATATCTATCCTGTCCGCCGACATTCCAGGTGGCGCGACCATCGGCCATCCGAACTCGCCGGGATATAACATCACAGTCGCCAGGCGCCGGCCCCACTCGGGAGTTTTGAAATCATCCATAAGCTCATAAATCGTTGGGACATCGGGTAATTTGGGATCTCTCTTGCGACCGGTTTGAAGCAACACCCGCGCCGAGCCCGACTGGCGCCAATCTCGAAACGCCCCAAAACCGGTAAAGCCCGAGACGCTGGTCGCGCGGCACTGGGTTTCGCCGCGCTGGATGGCAAGATCGAGCTCCGCGCCGCCGCCGTATCCTGTCACGATGTGAAACTTTGTGCCGAAGATTTCGTTGGCGAGCTTAGGAATATAATAGCCAGTGGAAGTGGTCCCGGAAGCGCCGCACTTTGGTGATTGGCCCGTATTTACGACGTCACGGATGCTCTTATACGGGGTGTTACCGGCGATGATAAGCACTTCATGACCTTCGACCGGACTGCCGATCCAGGTGAATTTTGACCAGTCAAACTGAACTTCTTTACGGCCGACGAGTTGATCGAAATAGAGCGCGCGGGAAACTGTGCCGATAGTCAACCCGTCGGGTCTGGCCAGCTTGAAAAGATAATTCGCGGCAATCATCGAACTGGCGCCGCTTACGTTATCGACGATGACATTGGGATGGCCTGGAATATACTTTGGCAGGTAGCGCGCGACCAGACGACTCATCTGATCTTGAGTGTTGCCTGCGCTGCTGCCGACGATGACTCGTAAAGTCTTGCCGTTGTAGAAGGTTGCTTGGGCGCGGGCGCTCGACGGCAACCACGCCAATAACAGCAGGAGAGGAGTCAGCTTCGTCATCATTGTGATGCTGTAAAACTGCCGTCGCGGATAAAGATCAACTAGACTTTGAGAGGAAGTTTGTCAAACAACCGGGTTCAAGCACTACGTTGAGGCCGGATTGAGCCGTCATTCAGCAGAACTGTTGATTGACAGCAGCAGGCCGCTTTGTTATCCCGACAACAGGGCTCGCAACATGGCCTTAATGCTTCAAAAACATTTTTCTATTGTCACGGTCCTGCTCGTTCTTTGCTTCGTTCCATCTACCGGAGACGCTCAATCCCGCGCGAAAATCGTTGTCGGCTATGCCTCGATGAGCTCCGTTGCGACTACTCTCTGGGTCGCGCAAGAGAAGGGTTTTTTCGCGAAAAACGGCCTCGACGTCCAGTCGATATTTATTCCGGGCTCGCCGACCTTGATTGCGACGATTAATACCGGCGATGTGCACTTGGCCTACACCGGCGGAACGGCGACATTAGGCGCGGCGGTAGGCGGGCTCGACATGAAGATCATCGCGGCCTTCTCCAATTTTATACAGACCGATCTCGTCGTTCGTCCCGAAATAAGAACACCGGCCGATCTAAAAGGGAAGCGGGTTGGAGTTACGAGCATCGGCGGAACCGGATGGATGTCGGCGATGTTGGGAATGGAACAAATCGGCTTGAATCCGGAGCGCGACAAGATCTCGCTGGCCGCGTTTGGCGACCAGCGTGTGATCAGCCAGGCGCTGGAAGCCGGAACGATTCAAGGAGCGTCTCTCGCGGGGGTTTTTAGCCAACGGCTCAGGCGCATGGGCTACAATTTCCTGGGCGATCTAGAAAAAATTCCTCTAGTGGGCACGAGCGTCGTCGTCAAGGCGGACTATCTTGCCGGCCATCAGACCATTGTGCGCAGCGCTCTAAGAGCGCTGATCGAAGGCCACGGCTACCTTCTCAATTCGGCCAACAAGGCAGCTGTGATGGAAATCATGACCAAGAAGCTCGGTATCACTGATCCGATGGCGGCCAACGACGGCTATGAAGACTACGTCCGGCGGACCGACCGACACGCTTTTGTTGTGGTCGACGGCCTCAAAAATATCCAACGCTTTATGAAACTGCGTAATCCGAAAATCGGCGAAATCAGCATGGATCGTTTGGTCGATATGAGCATTCTCCGCGACTTGGAAAAGAGTGGATTTCTAGAACAGGCCTTGGCCGGAAAGAGCGCATCGCGCTGAAAAAGAAAGGACGACTTATGGCGATCGATGGAATGAAGGTTATCGATCTAGACAGTCATCTAGTCGGCGACTTGGAAAGTTGGCAACAAACCGTCGAGGCGAAGTATAAAGATTTCTTGCCGCGCAAGCTGCCGACCAAGGACAACGAGCGGCGCAAGACGCTGATTGGCAATCGAATCATGATTGGTTCCGAGGTAGGGCGGCAAAAAGCGGAAAAGAATGAGTGGGTCACTGAAGCCGATCTCACGCCGCACGGCCGCGTGCGCAACATGGACCTGGACGGCATCGACGTCGCGGTGCTCTCGCCCAATTCACCCGCGCTGGACATCCTTTGGTTCGTCGACGATACGGAGCTTGCCGCCGCCTACGCGCGAGCGCAGAACAATTACATGAACTGGTACGCCTCGCAGCAGCAGGGACGCCTCATGTGGGCGGGAGTGATTCCACTCCAAGATCCGCAAGAAGCAATTAAGGAGCTGCATCGCTCGTGTGAGCTGGGCAGCAAGGCGCTCAACGTCAAAGCGACGCCGATCCCCGGCAAAGAGTGGTGGGACCCGTACTTCGATCCGATATTTGACGAGCTCGAGAAAACCAACACGCCGATTATTTTCCACGATACGAAGACCGGCTCCATGGGCCAGGAGCGCTTCGCCGATAACTTCTTCTTCTCGCACATGGTCGGCCGCACTATCGAGACAATGGTGTGCCTGATGATCTATCTTTGCGGTGGCGTTTTGGAAAAGCACCCGAATCTCAAGATCATTTGTCTGGAGACGGGCGCGTCGCAGATGCCCTGGTGGCTATCGCGCATGGACGAGCACTGGGAGAAACTGCCGCATTTGGTGCCGTGGCAGAAGCGCCGGCCGACGGATATCTTCAATCAGAGCGTTTACGTCGGCTGCGAGCCCTTTGAAGACGGCTTGTTCGAATGGGCGGTGGAGTATCTGGGTGGGGATCGCCTCGTGCTCGCCACCGATTCTCCGCACTGGGACTCCTCTCAACCTGGTCAGGTGACCGGACCGATCTCACGGAGCACGAAGATTTCTCAAGAGAACAAGCGGAAAGTCTTGGGAGAGAACGCGATCAATCTGCTGGGACTCGGACTCTGACGTAGGTCCAATCTCGGAGGGTGTCATTTCCGAGGAGCCCAAGCGACGAGGAATCCCGAGTTTCCGAAAAGATTCCTCACATTCGTTCGGAATGACAGAATGCCGAACTGGTCTACTCCGCTTATATGAAAGGAAACATTATGGGATCGTTGGCAGCTGCCGCTATCCTGCTTACATTTTTGTTAGCTCCTCAATCCTCCGACGCCGCTTCAGCGGGCCGGGCGGTCGTGATCGCCCATGCCGCGATGAATGCGCGCGTCGCTCCTCTATGGGTCGCGCGAGAGCGCGGTTTTTTCGCCAAGTACGGCGTGCCCACGGTGGATACGATATTCGTTCGCGGCGCGCCCACCCTCGTCGCCGCAATGGCAGCCAATGAAATCGACGTCGGCTATACCGGCGGCACAGCCGTCGTCGGCGCGGTGGCCAACGGCGCCGATTTGAAGGTGCTTTCGGCATTCACCAATCGAGTAACTTATGACCTGATGGTCAGGCCCGGCATCAAAACCCCGGAGGATTTGCGCAACAAAAAATTTGGCATTCAAAGCATCGGCGGCACGGTGTGGATGGGCGCGATTCTAGCGTTGGAGCATTTGGGATTAGACGCGGAGCGCGACAAAATCAGCATTCTCGCGGTCGGCGACCAGAACGTTTTGGCCCAAGCCCTGGAGACGGGGACGATCGACGCGACGGTGTTGGATGGCGTGCAGAGCCGGCGTTTGGCGGCCTTGGGTTTTCCTACTCTCGTGGATTTGAACAAATTCAATTTGCCGATTTTGAGCTCCGGCTTCGTCATGCGTGAGCCAAATATTCAAAAGAACCCGCAATTGGCGGAAAATTTATTGAAGGCCGTCATCGAAGGCGCGGCGTTTTCGGTTTCTCTGGCCCAGAAGCCCAATACACTAAAAATCTTGCAGAAATATTTGAAGGTGGGCGAACGGGAAGCGGAAGAGGGCTATCGAGATCTGGTGAACGGAACGGATAAGAAACCTTACGCGGCGCCGGCGGGAGTGACCAACGTCGTGCGCTTGATGAAACGGAGCAATCCAAAAGTTGAAAAGGTTAAACCGGAACTACTGATCGATGATCGGATATTGAAGAAGATCGATCAAAGCGGATTTATCAACGAGGTGTACAGTAAATACGGAGTCAAATGACAGCTGTTCTTTCGGGGACAATCACAGGATCTCTCACCAGGCTGTGATCCCGAACAAAGTGACGGATCTAGGCTTCATTCCGGGCAATGACGGATCGCGGTGTTTCGAGCGTAGCGGAACGAGAAAGAAGGATTTCTCCCTCTGGTCGAAATGACAGATGAGGCATCCATCCAGAAGTTAATTGAGCAGGGAAGGATTCGATCTATGTACATTGACGGCGATACCCACTACTGGCCGCTTCGTTTCATCGATAGGGTGAAGCATCCCGGGCGCGGGCATCTCGAAATCGTTGAAGACAAAGGCGACATGCGTCGTTACGGCGCGGTCGTCCCGGGTAAAGTCGCGACCTATTACCGAGACGGCAAAAAGATTCATTCTTTCAAGGAAGGACGCTGGAGCATTCCGCTGCGCGCCGAGTTCATGAAGAGGGATGGATTCGACGTTCAGGTGCTGATTCCCGACAACCGTCCGTTGATTTACGAAGTCGATGCGGAATTGGGCCGTCAATTGGCGCGCGCGTATAACGACACGGCTGCCGAAGACATTCAGGGCGATAATCGGTTTATCGGTGTGGCGTGGATCTACCTACCGGATATAAAAGAATCCGTGCAGGAATTACGCCGCTCCGTAAAAGAACTCGGGCTCAAAGCGGTCAAGTTCAACGGCGGTTGGGGCGACGGCGATCTCGACAACGAAGTGCTGTTCCCGCTCTACGAAGAAATCGCCGACCTCGATATTCCGATTCTGCTTCATCCCGCCGCGCGGGTGTTCGAACTGCAACATAGCCATCCATGGCTGGTCGGCAGCGAGCGTTATCAAGGCTATCAACATTTTCCAACGGCGCTCGGCTTTCCATTGACGTATATGGTCAGCGCCGCCCGC
>DASXSW010000091.1:0-5077 GCA_036505755.1 Binatia bacterium
TTCTCATCGGCTTCGCAGGAGAAATAAAGTTGTCCGCGCTCCAAAAGTTTGCTCGGCTCGGATTTCAGAGCGGGCAGCTGGACGCCGAGCACTTCGAAATGCTCGTCCATTCTCTCGAACCAGTAGGGAACCCAGCCGCAGCCGGATTCCAGAAACACAAAGCGCAATTTGGGAAAGCGATCGAGCACGCCTTCGCCGATGATGACCGACAGCGCGATCATCTGCTCGAACGGATGGCCGAATAGGTGCGTGTAAAAAAACTTATCGACGCGCTCCGTGCCGGTGGCATCCGAGCCGTAGCGTCCCAAAAACATGTGGACACATATGGGGACATTGAGCCGTTCCGCCTCCTCGTAAAGCGGGAAATAGTAGGGATCGCCCAGATGTCGGCCGCGCACATTAGGGAAGAGCGACGCGCCGACGAAGCCCAGTTCCGCCACGCTGCGATGAAGTTCTTCGACCGATGCGTCGATGTCCTGTTGAGCGAGAGCGGCCGTTCCTTTGATCCGCTTTGGATTTTCCGCGCAATATTCGGCGAGCCAGCTATTGCGCGCTGTCGCAAGCGCAGCGGCGAGGCCGGCGTCGTCCAACGCCGGCAACGTTCCCGCGAGACCGGCGCCGAAGAGCACGGCGACATCGATTCTTTCGCCGTCCATATCCACCAGCCGAGCTTTGGGATCCGTCATGCCCGGGCGTCGCGGATGAGGCCGGCTGTAGGGGCCGCCGACGCCTATGCCGAGACCACTCGGTCGCGGCCAAGCTTTGCCTTCTATGATTGTCCGCAGTTGACCATTGCCGCTCGGCCGGCGCTCGGGCGCCTGGTTCTTATATTTATCCGGCAAGCGTTCCTTCCAATCGATGTGGTTTTCTTCGAGGTGGCCATCGGCATCGACGGTCGGAAATGGATTTGCCATGAATACTCCTTCCGATTCGATGCTATGTGTCCAACAGCGCGGGGTGGAAAACGTCTTCGATCCTGGCGAGATTTCGCGTCAAACCTTCGGCGTGCGAGTTGCCAAAAAGCATTTCGAGCATTTTCTGATTCTTGCTGATGCCGAATGGAAATGGATCGTTTCCGAAAGTCGCTGCCTGGGTCTTTCGCTCATTGCTCTCGAAGTAGAGATAAGCGGGACCGGCGAAATTCGACCTCTCATAGGCGGCTTGTTTGCTCTCGCTAAATATTTTGTAGAGCTCGCTGGCGAGCCAGGGATTGTCATCGAGCAAGCGCCGCTGGGCGACGATGACGTGATTGGCCGGCACTAGGCCCGTCTTATTGAAAAAGGCCTCGACGACCGCGCGGCCGCCGTCCGCAAACAATTTCCTAAGCCGCGGATTTCCTTCGACCGGCGTGCCGCCGTAGCGATCGATATTCAGTTTGAATAGTTTCGGATCATGGCGCGGCGCAAAGCCGTAAGCCGCGTCGATCTCGCCGCGGTCGAGCATGATATCGAAACTCTGTGCCGCGGTTAACCAAGTTATGTCAACGCCGGCCGGCGGCCGAGTGTCTACGCCCAATACGCCGCCGTGGCTTAATTCTGGGATGCGGCCGATAAACCAGGAAATTTCATCCGGCTGGATGTTATGGAGCTCGCGTAGAAACACTCTCATCCATAGCGCGGCAGTCATCACGTAGTCGGGCACGCCGATGCGCTTGCCGCGGAAATCGCCTAAGCCGGCGATGCCGGAAGCGGTGTTGACGAAGTATCCGAGCCAAACAAACGCTTTGGCAGGAAAAATCGGCAATGCAGACCATTGCCAACGGTTGTCTCTAGCCTGTTCGCGTGTGATCAGGTACTCCGAGAGCGACATCTCGAAGACATCGAACTCGTCGTTCTTGAGATTGCGAAAAAATAGTTCCGGCGGCGTCGTGACGACGATATCGAGATCGAACTTCGTGGGCTTGATACTCCCGTCGATGAGCGGTTCGAACCGGGGATTTTTGGTCACTCCGACTTTTAGATTCAGCATGAGTTAGCTGTCCTATCGTATTCAATTGCTGAATCCTTCATAGACGAGCGCGTGGATGCCGTCAAACTCTGGCACGCTGGGCTTATAGCATATGGCCTATGGCATATGGGTTTCATCCATACGCTATAAGCTATCAGCCATATGCGAATTACAAAGTTTCTCGTTGGACTTTGCGTTCTTCATCAGGTATGAGAATTGAGTTTGCGAGTTTGCTTTGTGGAGGCACGCAGATGAAATTCTGTCACTACAATAATAATCAAGCGGGTGCGGTCGTGGGCGACAAGGTCTTCAACATCGGCGATGGTTTAATCAAGGCTGGTCTGGCGCGGCAGGGCTACACCATGTTGGAAATCATCGACGCGCTGGCCAATAATCCGGCGGCGATGCAAATTGCCCGCGACGCTTCTCAAGGGGGCGGTGGTTTGAATTTGAGCTCTGTCAAATTGCTCGCGCCCATCACAAATCCGGGATCACTTTGGGCCGCCGCGGCGAATTACTATGCCCACCGAGCCGAAATGGTCGATCGCATGGGCAGCGCAAACAAGGAGATCAAAAACAAAGACGATTTGATGGCAGAATTTTTTCTCAAGACGACATCGTCGATCATCGGTCCCGGCGACACGATCATCTTGCCGAAGATTTCGAAACTCGTCGATTTCGAGTGCGAGCTCTGCGCGGTGATCGGCAAGCGCGCGCGCAAAGTCAGCGAAGCGCAGGCGCTCGATTACGTCTTCGGTTATACGATCTGTTGGGATATCAGCCAGCGCGATCCGTGGGGCAAGGGCATGCATAACACGCGCAATATTCGCAAGGGCTTTGACACGTTCAGCGCGTTGGGCCCGTGGATCGTAACGCGCGACGAGATCGAAGAGCCGCAAAATCTTTCGATCAAAGTCCTGCAGAACGGCAAAGAAGCGATGATCGCGCACACTAGCGACATGATTTGCGGCCTGCGCGAGCATATCCGTTTTCTCACGAGTTGTTTGACCCTTCGTCCGGGCGATCTAATCACTACCGGCACGCCGGCCGGCGTAAGCAAGCTCCACGATGGTGACTGTCTGCACGGCACCATCGAGAAAATCGGCAGCATGGAGCTTTTCGTGAAGGACGAAGAGTAGACGCCCTCACCTTAACTCCTTCGGCAAGCTCAGGACAGGCTCTCTCCCGGAGGGCGAGGGTAATGCATGAAATCACAATCGAATTCTCAGGGATAATTCAAGGAGTGGTATGTCAGTCGCACCCAAAGTGAATCCACCGATACGCACGCTGCTCGGACCCGGTCCGAGCCCGGTCAATCCGCGCGTGCTCCAAGCCCTATCTCTTCCCGTTGTCGGCCACCTCGATCCGAAATTTTTGGAGATCATGGACCAGAGCATGGCCATGCTGCGGGAAATCTTTCAGACTAAGAATCGTTTGGCGTTCCCGATGTCCGGCACCGGCAGCGCCGGTATGGAGACTTGCTTCGTCAATCTCGTCGAGCCCGGCGATGCCGTACTGATCGGCGTCAACGGCGTCTTTGGTACGCGGATGGTGGATGTCGCGCAACGCTGCGGCGCGCAGGTTGATGGCGTTGAAGCGGAATGGGGCACGGCGCTCGATCCGCAAAGCTTCAAAGCCGCGCTCGGAAAAAAGAAATACAAACTGGTTGCGCTGGTCCATGCGGAAACGTCGACGGGCGTCTTGCAACCGCTCGATGATATCGCTCGGCTGGTGCGCGAGCATGGCGCGCTGCTTTTAGTCGACGCTGTGACGTCCCTCGGTGGCGCGCCGGTGAGAGTCGACGAGCTGGGCATCGACGCCTGCTACAGCGTCACGCAAAAATGTTTAGGCTGTCCGCCGGGACTTTCGCCTGTGACGTTCAATGAACGAGCCCTCGAGATCGTCCGTAACCGCAAGACCAAAGTGCAAAGCTGGTACCTCGACCTCTCCATGATTGAAAAATATTGGGGCAGCGAGCGGCTCTATCATCACACCGCGCCGATTTCTATGAACTATGCGCTGCATGAAGCGCTGCGCATCGTGCTCGAAGAAGGTTTGGCCGCGGCTTGGCGGCGTCATCGTCAGGTGCACGAAACGTTCATTCGCGAAATGCGCAGGCTCGAAATTGAACCCGCCGTCGCTGAATCGATCCGCGCGCCGATGATCAACGCGATTAAAATCCCCGCCGGTGTAGACGATGCGAAGGTGCGCCAACGCCTCTACGACGATTTCAACATCGAGATCGGCGCCGGTTTGGGTCCGCTCAAAGGAAAAATCTGGCGCGTCGGTTTGATGGGACATGGCGCGCGGGTCGAGAACGTCGAGATCTTGGCGAAGGCGTTGAAGCAGTTAATCTAGTTGAGCCCGGTTACAAGCCGAGGATCGAAGATGGAGGATCGAGAATCGCCATCTTCTATCCTCTATCTTCGATCCTCGACCACATCGATCTAAGTATACAAGGAATCGATTTTCCGCCAGCGACGCAGAGCTACAACCACGCCGTCCCGCAGGTAGGCGGCGCACAGGCAATTCAATCGAATCGTGATGGGGCTTTACTTATGCGCGACTTCGACGGGCACGACGAACTCTTTGCGGATAAATCCTGTCGGTCCGCCATTCGTGGATCGCACTTCCAACCAATCTCCCTGTTTATTCAGCACGGATACCTTCGTACCTGTGGTGAACGTGACCAGCGAATCGGAAGTGAAATTCGGGTACTTGCGAAGTGCGGTTGGATATTTGATTTGGAATTCTTTGGCTTCCTTTGCTCCGGCGGTCGGTCCTTTCTTTTCGGACGTGAGCAAAGCGGTCTTCGTTGCTCCGGCCGCTGTGGCCGGGCTCTGCGTTGCTTTGGCTTGTTGCGTCGGAGCTGGGTTAGCGGCAGGACGACTCATCGCGGCCTTATCGCCAAAATTGCCCAGGAATTTTTCCCACCGGACTAAAGTGGTGATATCCATCCCTTCGTGGACGAACAGCAGCGGGCAGGCTACGGTCAGATTGTCATCGACAATATCAGCAAACGACCACCTCGAGACTTCGGCTAAGATGGCCCGCTTAAAATCGCTGTCATTTAGACGCGACGAAAGTTCTTGAACCTGGCTGATTTCGCCGGATGGAGCGACGTTAAATT
>DASXSW010000092.1:0-13408 GCA_036505755.1 Binatia bacterium
CCGTCCATGTCAGTGCTCATTCTTTTGCCTACCGCTTCCACTTTGGCGACGATGTAATTGGGGCCTTTGCGCTGTAGCGCGGCGCGCGCCTCACGCTCGAATTCATTGAGCGCGCTGACCGAGCAGGAGTTCTCGATGCCTGCTCCGTTGGCCATGGCGGCCAAGTCGGTGACGCCGGCAGTGGCCGTGGGCAGACCTCCGGTGGCCATGTAGCATTGATTATCGAAAACAATCACGGTGAGATTGGACGGACGCTTGTTCGCCAGGGTGGCCATGGCGCCCAAGTTCAAAAGCACGCTGCCGTCGGATTCGATGGCGATCACGCGGCGATGCGGCAGCACCAACGCCAGGCCCAAACAGAGCGGTGTGCACATGCCCATGTTGATCTGGTAGAGGTTCGACTCTTTGTGACGCACCGCAAACCATTCTCCTGCGACCCATCCGAGAGTTGTCACGACGAGATCGTCGTCCTTGATGAGCGGCCCCAATAGACTAAGACAGTCCAATCGTTTCATCACCCCTCCTCAGTCGCGCAACACTTCGCCGGACAGCAGCACCGCCACTGGATGCTGCCAGAGAAAAGTCGACAGCTTGGCGCCGATGATGACTTCTTTAGTTTCTTCGGGCCTGGTGGCGCGGACATACGGGATCTGCAGTGCTTGAAGGATCGGTTCGGTGGTAAACTTGTAAGTGATAAAACGCCAATTGGCGCGGTCGCCAACTTCGCCGCGGTGGGCGATCAAAATCAGCATGGGAATGCCGTAGGAAACGCCAAGCGAAGCCAAGGGCCAGGTCGCGACGAGAAATCCCGAATCAGCGATCAGCAACGCCGGCTTAGCACCGCCCAGCCAGGCACCGGCGCACGCCGAAACGGCTTCGGCTTCGCTGCTTGCCCCGACTGTGATGAAGCTCGGATCCTCGGTAATTAATTTTTGCGCGTCATGAATCTGGTCATCCGGCAGGTAGGCGACGAAATTGATACCTGATTCTTTGAGCGCCTGGTGCAAGATCTCTGCGTGGGCTTGCTTCATGATTTGTTTTCTTCTATCTGCGTGGCCTCTGCATAACTCCCGACCATGAGTCTTGTCAACAAAACGTTGACAGCGTGCACGACCGGTTAGCTTAACGATCCCGGTCGGCAGTTCGTAGTATGGATTCATTTATGTATGTCGCGAATCTGATTTTACTTGCGGGCGGCGCTTTTGTGGCGTCTATCTTGGCAGCAGTCGCGGGTTTCGGCGGCGCCGCCATCTTGTTGCCGCTACTCGTCACCACCTTCGGCGTGCGTGAGGCGATTCCAATTCTCACCGTGGCACAGTTGTTGGGGAACTTAAGTCGTGTATGGCTTAATCGAAGAGAGCTCGATCTGTCCGTCGTCGGTTGGTTCGCTCTGACCGGCGTTCCCGCCGCGCTTGTCGGCGGTTTCCTCTTTGCATCGGCGCCGCTTCCGTTTCTTACGCGTCTCCTGGGAATTTTTCTAATCAGTGTGGTGGTTTACCGCCGCGCCGGCAGAGTCAGCGCGATGCGACTTCCGCTGCGCGCATTTGCGATCGTGGGCGCCGTGTTTAGTTTTCTCTCCGCCCTATTGGGAAGTGTCGGACCGATCATGATTCCTTTCTTCCTGGCGTACGGGCTTGTCAAAGGCGCTCTCATCGGCACCGAAGCGCTCGCAACCGTCGTAATGCACGTCACCAAACTAGTCGCCTATGGAAGCACTGCGATCCTGACGAGCCATAGCGTCACCGTGGGGCTGGGGCTCGGACTGATCATGATTTTCGGCTCTTTGATCGGCAAAAAGATTTTGGATCGGCTGCCCGAGAGAATATTCATCTTTCTTATCGAGGTGACGCTTTTAATCGCCGGGTTAAGATTCCTGATCTATGGATAGCGACTGAAATTCAAAAGGGCATCTTTCGGGTAGAGTAGAGAACAGGCTTACCGTTTGTTAGGTCGGCCTAGGCTGTGTCCGCTGTTTCCGGCTTCGTGCCGGGTATAAAGCGAATCGTGCTCGTGTGTTGTGTTCGTGCGCGAGTCCACGATTACGGTTCATTTCCATCACCTCGCCTCGACCGCGCTACTCCACGTTTGCTGAATTGCGCAAATTGACTTATGACACGCTCGGAGCGGAAGGCGGGGTCGAATCTTCAAAGTAGGAAACGGAGTTCGCTGCAGGGCGCAAGCTCGGCCCAGGCGATTTGCGGATGGACTCTTCCGCCTGGGCCACAGTCCGTTCGATGGCAACCTTGTTTCGCGAGCCTCAGATTCGTCGGCTAAGACGTAAAGCAGAATGGATATCAAGATTGAGCATCCCACTTGAGCCTGTAGATAGGATGTTGCCTTTGATTTTGAGTTTCCTTTGAAGCTTCCGATCACTTTGCCGGTGTCAGGATGAATCGGGATCAGCTTGGCTACCGGTTTTCCGTGTTTCGTAGTAAAGGACAATAATGGAGACCTTCTCTCACAGGACAACGGGTTTCTTGACGAGGTTTTCGGTAACAAATGGGAAATTGTGCGCTAGCCAGGCATCGATCCCGCCTTCGAGCGGGCGGACCCTGGTGATTCCCTTGGCTCGCAGCAGCAGCGCCACCCGGGCGCTGGTCGCTTCGTTGGGTCACGAGCAGTAGAGGACGACGTCGCGATCCCGGGGAATGTCTCCGTGGCGGTCTTCGATTTCTTCCATAGCTATACGAAGCGCACCCGGGATCATCTGAGGAAACGCCTCGATATCAATCGGCTGGCGCAAGTCCACGATTGAAATGTTTTCTCCTGCCGTGAGTTTGTCCATTAGTTCTTTTGGACTGATGCGCGCGATCCGCAGCCGATGCAGGAAGCGCCGGCGTTGGATGTACTTCCACAAGACATAAGCTGTCAAACTTGCGCCAAGGACTACAACCAGCCAACCGCCCCAGCGCAGTGCATGGGCCGCGATCTGTTCGAGTTGATCGCTGAAAATAAAGCCCAAGCCCGTGAACGTGGCGACCCAGAAGAATCCGCCCAGGGAATCGAAAAGGATGAAACGTCGCACGGGCATGCGAAAGATTCCCGCGAGCGACGGCGCCGCGGTATTCAGGCCGGGTACAAATTTGGCAACGAGCAAAGAATGAACGCCATGCCGGACGAAAAGATTCTCCGTGCGCCGAACGCATGAGTCGGGTTCGAGAGAAATGCGGCAGAGTAGTTTCAGTATGCGACCGCCGTGATAACGACCCAGGGAGTACCAGAACATGTCAGCCAAAATAACCGCAACGAGTGCCAAGCTCACTGCGAGCGCCAAATCCATTTTGCCCGAGCCGGCCAGCGCGCCGGCCGCAACCAACAGAGGAATAGCGGGGATAGGCAGCCCCATTTGTTCGACCAACACCCATCCGAAGAGTAGAGCGTAGCCGTGCTTAATCAGAAATTCGACCGCTTCTTTCTGGCTCAAGCCCTCGTAGGATCGGGCCGCCTCGGTCCATACGCTCGCAAAAAAGAAGCTAAGGCCAGTTAGGATAAACGCGGCAATCGCCGATTCGACGTAGATCCAACGCGCCTGAGACCGCAGTCGTTTGTCGGCGGCTTCGTCTCCGAGCGGCTCTTCGGAGCCGTTCATCTTGCGCGCGCCGCGCGCAGCGAGAACCACTCAGGTTTTTTTGCGAGCCTGGGAAAGAGCGAGAGTCCCCATCCAGAACGGCAGGAATAGCACCGAATACCACCCCCGGGTTACGCCCGCATACGAGAAGATGACCGCGAGGACAACGCCTACAGCAACCATGACGACACCGATTAGCAGGCGCTTTCGGGTTTCCTTCGGACCAATATTAACGAGTTCTGTCTTGGCGGCCATGATCGAAAGCTATCGACGGGCTTTTTATGATTTTTTTTGCTCTCCGCTTGGGTTTAAACCTTGTATAGTCGACATTCGCATCTTCGGATCGAGCGCTCTGAAGTAGACCGTGATGTTTGCCTTTCTCAGTGCCGGCAGACGTTCAGCAGCGAGCTTCTACAGCTAGGAGCGGCGCTGCTATGAAGAGCGTCCGTATCGCTACGTTTAAAAAGTTTCCAGTCGCTCTGTGCAAAGCCTAACCGAAAGGGTTCCGGTGCCAGATTAGGGACTGGAAGTTGAAGTGATCATCTTACCCCGTCGCGGGTGAAGAGAAGACTAATTCCCGTAGTCTACTGAGAAGTTTGACTTCTTTCCTTACTCCGGCGCATACACCACGATGCATCCACGGCAGGCCAACTCCTTCGCTGTCGTGGCCACATAGACGCGATTGTTGGCTAGACTCACAGCGAGCGAGCGCGCGCCATTCGACGTCGGTATCTGCTGCAGGCCCTTTTTCGTCTTGGTGTCGACCACCATTAAGGTTCCACCTGAGGTGGAATGGTAGTACTGGCCGAGTTTGCTATTCACCGTCGAGCCGCCGTTGCCGCCGTATCCCGTGAGAGATGTTTCCACCTTGCCGGCCGCGATATCGAAAATCGCCATGTCACCGCCGGGCTTGGGAGACGGGCCGTGGGCGCTACTGCAACCCAGGAAAATGGTCGAGTCCGAGACGATGGAGAGACTATGCGGATGACACCCGAGTTCGTGCAGCTTCACGAGCTTGCCGTTTTTGGGATCGGTCTGCGCCAACAATCCCTTGGTGGTGTCCGCGCGTGATACCGGGATGGCTGTGTAGAACATGCCGCTTGGCGCGTGATACGCGGAACGCTCCAGGTTCTCGCCGGATTCCGGAATAGGGATCTTCGCCAGGATTTTGTGATCGGGCGCAGTCGAGATGAAGCTGAGGAACGGCGGATCGTCGTTCGAATTGGCGACGATGACGACGCCGATGTTTTCGCCCAAGGCCATCCCGTTGGCGCGCTTCGTTCCGCCAGTGGCGACCGTCCCCGTGATCTTGCCGGTCTTGGTATCGATGACCTTGATCGTGCTGTCGCCGTCGCTCACCCATGCTTCGGCGCCGCCCTTGACGATCACAACACCATTCGGTCCCGAGGCATCGCCATCCTTCAACCGCCCGACGAAGCCCGGTATCCGCGAGACGAATTTGTCGGTCTTGGTATCGAAGACGACAACGGATTTGTTGGTCTTGTCGGTGAGATAGCCGAGACCCGTCGTTTGGTCGATGGCCATAATGCCGATGTCGGTGATCGGATCACCGGGAATTGATATTTCTGCGACCTGTTTCAGGCCTCCGGCCTGCGCGGGACTAGCAGAGATCATGGCGGCGAGTGCTGCAACGATCACGGACGTGGAACGCGACTTCATCGGCTCCCTCCCTGTATCTTTTCTTGGCAAGCATTAGGGACACATTATTATATTATCACGATCAGACCCATGGACGGCATCACTACAGCAGAGAGCTACTTAATCCGCTTCGGGATACGGCCCGCGTCTACCTCCGCCTTTAGTAACGGCAGCATGCCGCCGGCTGCCAATTTCTTGATGATAAAGGGCGGCATGGGCTCGAACTTGAGTTCAATGCCCGAAGAAATGTTGGTGAGGCGTCCGTTTTCGAGATCAACTTCGAGCTCATCGCCTTGTTTAACCGCATCCAGAATCCCGACAAGCTCAACTACCGGAAGCCCGCGTTCTATCGAATTTCTGAAAAAGTAGGGAGCCGACGTGTCGCAAAGCACGGCGGCTACGCCCGCCCCGACGATGGACAGACAGGCATGATCGTGATCATGTCCGAACCCCATGAATTCGCCGACTATGAAATCCCCTTTCCGAACCTTCTTGGGAAAATCTGGATCCACCTTGACCATACAGTACTTGCCGATCTCCTCCGCTGTATACATACCTTTAGTCTGCAGCTCCTGGTAGGTCCGATAAGCGCATATCTCCCAGTCGACGTCCAAAACACCGCGAAACACCCAGGCGGTTCCTCTCATCGGCTTCATCTGTCCCGGCTTCCCATCCTCAGTCATAGATATTTTCTCGGATCGGTGATTTGCCCCTCCAAACACGAGGCAGCCACGGCCATCGGGTTAGCCAAGTAGATTTGCGCTTCTTCGCTGCCCATGCGCCCAGGATAGTTCGTTTGACCCGAAGCGATGCACACTTCGTCAGCCGATAGCGGCGTATTTCCGCCCCATTCCATCCCCTCGTTGGGAATGGGCACAACGCACTCGGCGTCGATGAAGGTGCCTATCAGGCCTTCATCCAGCGCCTGGCGCAGTATGTTCGTCGTGCCTGGAGTGATGTTAAGCACTACGCGCGGATGAATTTTCCTGCCCTTCAAGATCCGCGCGGCCATGCGCAAGTGTTCGATCCAGCTCCCGGCGTCGCTGCCAATGAATCCGCGGTTGATGAGGGTCCCTTCCAGCTCCTTGATCGATTTTACCAGATGGCGCTTCGGCGGGGGCACGACTTGAGGCTCCAACCGCCCGACGTCCAGCTCAAAAACTTTGGCATAACGCGCATCCGCATCGCTCACTTGAGGCTCAAAGACCTCGTTTGTGCGCGCGCGCACGTAGTCAAGAGTCTTTTGATCCGGATTGATAATCGCCGTCCAGGCGCCGGTGAAAAGCGCCAGGGAGCAGAGCGAAAAACGCTCGCCCATACTCAAGTCATCAATAACCGGCCCGCTCCATTCGAGGGCACCGCCGCTTGCCCCCGTCGGCCCGATCCGGGATAAGAAATGTTCAAACAAGTCTCGCGCGCAGGTGCCGGCAGGCAAATCTCCATTGACGACGATCTTGATGCTCGGGGGAACTCTCATCCAGGTTTTGCCGGTCATGAAATATTCCCCGCGGCCGTAAGAAAGCGTCGTGGCGAAGGCGCCCAACGCGCCGCTGCCGCTCGAATGCCCGTTGACCGCTTGTAAGTAAACCTCCCCGGGCAACGCCCAAGCTCTTTCGGCGGAAAACATGTTTTCAATGCCGGATCTACCGAGAGAATAAATATTCTCGTCGGGGATGCCCACCGCTTTCGCCCATTTTCTCGCGCGCATGCGTGACGCCGCAGCCATTGTGTGAAGCTGTAGCGCCGAGGTGGCCGTCGATGATTCTGATGAGCTTGGGGTCGAAAACGCCGACTTTCCATTCCGCGCAGAATTCCACGCCGCCGCGCAAGCTGCCGGCGTTTCCCACGGGCGTCGGACATCTGCTACCGACTTCGATGTAGTCACCAGGTGAAACCTCTCCGCGGCCGGCGGCTTTGGCGAGAATTTTTTCGGTGATCGTTTTTCCCATGCACGTCGTCCGATGCGTCCCGAGCGTATAACGAGGAGAAGATTCCAGTCAACTTTTTCTCGACCGCTTTTCGTTTTGGACTTCAGACGGTAGTCGTGTCAGGCTCGCCTAACTCTTGTGTGCTGCATCAACTTGTCCGACTCGGCGTATGTCGTCTCGGCCATTTTTTTCGGAGTTGGCCGGCAAAACAATCCGCTCCCCCGATTTTGGTTTCAACAACCGCGATGTCCTATTACTCGGTGAACTTTCACGTTTTCGTAATTCCGAAAACGTGGAAATGAAAGACCGGCTAGCTGGCGCGCGCGGTTACCTTGGAAGCAGCCTTCACAACGCGGGAGAGCGCGGCGAGGACTTGACGGATTTCCCTGGGATGTTTGAGCCGATAATAATTGCGTTTTCCGTCGCTGTCGTAGCGCACGACCTCGGCGAGGCGCCTTTGTCACTCTCATTGACAAACTTCAGAGCGTCGATTAAGTCAGGGTTGCTTTTCATCGCAATTTGAGGTGAACGATGAGTGAACCGCTTACCGTTGTTGCCGTTGGGGACGTCATTGTAAATCGGGATGAGCCCGAATCAATTTTCAAATATACTCGCGACATCATTCAAAAGGCTGACATTTCTGTCTGCCAGCTAGAGACGTCCTATTCTGACAAAGGGTCGATGGGATCCTCCGGCCCAAGAGGCGCTATGGCGCATGATCTTAGGAATTACCGGGCGTTACCGGCAGCCGGTTTCAAGGTCGTCTCGATGGCCAGCAATCATGCAATGGACTGGGGGACCGACGCATTGCTCGACTGCATCCGTCGCCTGCGGCAAGACAACATTGCGGTCATCGGCGCCGGCGCTGATATCGAGGAAGCTCGACAAGCGGCGGTCCTCGACTGTAAGGGAACTCGGATCGCGCTCTTGTCTTACTGCTCAGTGGCTCCAAAAGGTTACTACGCTTCGAAGGGCAAAGCCGGCGTGGCGCCGATGCGGGCCATTACTCACTATGAGCCGCTCGAAGAAGACCAGCCGGGAACTCCCGCCGAAATTTCAACCTATCCGCTCGAAGAAGACCTTCAAGCCCTAAGTGAGGACGTCCGAAAAGCAAAAGATAACGCGGACGTGGTCGTCCTTGTTCTTCACTGGGGGCTTCACTACTTTCGCGCCGCTATCGCCGGATACCAACCCGTGGTGGCGCGGACGGCGATTGACGCGGGAGCAGATATTATCGTCGGGCATCATGCGCACATGCTAAAAGGGATAGGGATTTACAAAAATAAGGTAATCCTCTACAGCGTCGGCAACTTTGCTTTTGATTCCAATCCCAAGGCGCTTGACACTGTCTGGTATGCGCGCAGGAGAAAACTTTACCAGGGGTTGCTGAAGGTGCCGGATCGTGAAGAGGGGTCGCGATATCGGTTTCAACACGATTCTCGCTACGCAGTCATGGCGAAGATTACCATTCAGGATAAGCGAATCGATCGCGTGTCTTTGATTCCAGTGCTCATCAACAACCAGTCCGAACCCGAGCCACTTTCGGCTTCCGACCCGCGAGGACAAGAGGTTTTGCACTATTTGCGCGCCATCACCGAGGAAGCCGAGCTCAATGGAAAGTTTAGGATAGACGGCGATGAAGCCGTTGTCGGCGAATGATTCTCGATGAACGGGCAGACGCACGAAAGCTAGACCAATGATTCTTAGAAAACTAATTGTCTTGGTCTCGATTCAATTTTCGCTCGTTCAGCTTTTGTTTGCCGCCGAGGAAGCGCCAAATCTCTCGACGGCAAAGAAGGAAGGTAAAGTAGTTCTGTACGTGAGCACCAACCTGCCGCTTGCTCAGGGGATCGCCAAAGGTTTCGAGCATAAGTATCCCTTTCTAAAGGTCGATATCACCAGAACATCCGGCGAAAGCCTCTTGAACAGAATCAAAACCGAAAAGCTCGCGGGGAAAATACTATTCGACGTGGTTTACGGCGCTACCGTGCCGCTCCTCCCTGCCCTCGGCGTAGTCAAGCCGTACGTCTCCTCACAAGCCCAGGCTTATCCTCAGAAATTCCGCGAGGCTAAGGATTTTTGGACTGGAGTCAGCGCGAACTACTACGTCATGGGCTTCAACACCAAGCTTGTCTCCAAAGCTGAAATCCCGAAAGACTGGGAAGATTTGACTCAGTCTAAATGGAAGGGAAAGATCGCAATGGATCCGGAAGAGTTTTCCTGGTTCGGAGCGATGGAAAGTTATTTTGGGGAGGAAAAGGCCCAGAAGCTCCTGAGCGGGCTTTCCCGTCAGGATATCCAATGGCGAAAAAACCACACGACACTTGCTCAGTTCCTGGCCGCGGGTGAGTACCCTACTGCGCTTGTGTACGCGCACACAATGGAAGAAATGAAGCAAAAAGGAGCGCCCGTGGAATGGCTCAGGACAACCAAGCCTATCATCGTTGACTTGCAAGCAGTGGCACTTGCGGCACAACCAGCCCATCCGAATAGCGCGAAGCTATTCGTCGACTTTTTGCTTTCAGCGGACGGCCAGGCAATCGTCTTCAGAGATAAGAAGATCCCGGTTCGCCCGGGCGTCGTACCCGAAACCTCGGCGTTGCACCCGTCCGGACTGGATCTATTCCCCAGTCCGCTAAAGGTTGTGACGAATCTCAACCACTACGCGACGAAGTTCGAGCAAGTTTTCGGTCCAAGAAGATAGCTATAGCTGAAGCAAAAAACATCGGTTGATGCGCTACGAGCTTAGGGTGAGCCCTGAGCATTGACTAACTCGCCTTCTGCAATCTCCTCGGCCAGCGTCCCAATGGCTCGAACACAACGAACTTTGCAACCTTAATAGATCGACGGCCTCGAACCAAAAGAATTCTCGACGCTTCGCAGCGCTACGCTTCTTCGTAGCGGTGTCATCGTTTCTCTCCCTGCGGAAATCCAAAAGCCTTTACGCTTTCCTGTTCGTACGTCTCCATCTTTGCTGGTAAATGGGTCGGCCAGGGGTCGGACCACGCTAAGTCGCCGTTGAACCGCCGCAGCGCGGCTGGATGCGCCGCTTTGAATCGGAGTTCGCTCTTCAACTTCTCAACAAAACTCAAATTGCCAACCGCGATCGCTCCGACCACCGAGCGTCTCTCGCCCTCCTCTCACGCGTCAGTGAATCGTCTACCCACCGGCGGTGTGCTTGCTGAAACTCCGTAACCTCACTAAAGCCACATAACGAACTTACGAGGCAATGATGGTCTGTATCTGCGTTCGAAGCGAACCTCCATGTTTTCGTAATTCCGAAAACATGGAAAGGATACAATGGCTAGCGGTGGCGCGGGGCTACCTTGGAGACAGCGTCCACAACGCGGGAGAGCGCGGCGAGGACTTGACGGATTTCCCCGGGATGTTTGAGCCGATAATAATTGCGTTTTCCGTCGCTGTCGTAGCGCACCATATCGGCCAGGCGGAGCGCGCCCAGTACATTGCTCACGCGCGGCACGCTTCTGCCAACAGCGCGGGCGATCTCGTTGGAGTTTAGCTCCTTGTTCTCTGCAAGCAGTTCGACTGCGGCGAACGCGACCGGATTGCCATGTTTTCGGAATTCCGAAAATGTGGACGTACTGTCATAAGAATCCGCTCTTTCGAATCATACTTTTTCCAGGATCGCTTCCGCGTCGATCGTGATCTCGACGATGTTGCCGACGACGAGACCTCCTCTGTCCAACGGCACGTTCCAGCTCACGCCGAAGTCGTGGCGATCGATGGTCGTTGTCGCGGTGAAGCCGGCACGGGTTTTGGGGCCTTTGTCCACGCCGTCCTCCCACCAGGGTGTTTGCCATTGACCCAGGTAGCGCACATGAAGCGAAACGCTTCTAGTAATTCCCCTGATCGTCAAATCACCGCTAACCGTGGCTTCGTTTTCGCCGACAACGTCGACCCGATCTCCTTTGAAAGTGATAGTCGGATAATTCGCGACATCGAGAAAATCGGCGCTTCGAAGGTGGGCGTCACGGTCAGGTTCGCCGGTCCAGAGGCCGGCCGCGTCGATCGTGACTTCGACGGCGGCTTTGAACGGATTTGCAGGATCGAAGACTACAGAACCTCGAACGTTTTTGAAGTGGCCGCGGACGTAGGTCACCATCATATGTCGGGCGCAAAACTCCGCCGCAGTGTGTCCCGGCTCGAAAATCCATTTAGCCATTGTCGAGCTCAGTTTAGCGCATTGCCGCAGTATTGCGAGCGTACCACGTCCAGCCGCGCGCCCGGGGCAGGATCACCGGGCCATATCTTGCAGTGACACGGCGTCCCGACGTTGAATCTTGACATTTCTACTTTCCGAATTTGCTTTTGTGCCGGTCAGAAGGGATTCCGTCAGTCCTGCAATGGAAATGGGCAGCTCGATTCGACGCCCTCTCCCTAGTGCCCACTTGTCCTCTTAGTGACAGCGAGATAGTCCTACTTCTCGGCGGCAGCGTGTGTCTGCGCAACTCGCCTAGGTCGTCTCTTGGCAAACTCTTCATTCACTTCTTTCTCGGAAGCGAACAGCTTCTTGGCCTGGTGATAGAATGATGAACCCGGTAATTCCGTTCGAGGGGAACCTCCACGTTTTCGGAATTCCGAAAACGTGGAGATCAAAGAGCGCTACTGGTCGCGGCCGGCTACGTGGAAGCAGCCTTCACAACCCGGGAGAGCGCGGCGAGGACTCGACGGATTTCGCTGGGATGTTTGAGCCGGTAGCAATTGTGTTTGCCGTCGCTGTCGTAGCGCACCACATGCAAAGTTCGTGAGGGTCTGCCGCGAGTGAACCTAACTCGATCATATTTCGCTCAAGACGCGGCACAATTAGACGAATGCCGATATCGAATGGAATTCGCCGCCTGTCGCAAGCATCACCCGCTGTAATTTTCACCTGGCCAAGATTTATTGACACCCCCTCTCGATGTGTTATCTCTACGCACACAAGTAGGTCGCTAGCGTCACAATCGTGGGATTGCAGATTTCTCCCGATACCGGTCGCGCCGATGTCTAAACTCAAACTTACCCTCGCGTGCTGGGACTACGACCGCACCCGTCCGCTTATCGACGGCCGTGTCCAAGCCGAAGGCATTGATCTGGAGATCAAGGTCATGCGCCCACGCGAGATCTTTCCCAGGATGCTGGAGAACGTAGAGTTCGAGGTTTCTGAGCTGTCGCTGGGCTCTTATGTAAGCCTCAAAGGGCGCGGCATTTGCCGGTTCGTAGCGGTGCCCGTAGCGCTGTCGAAGATCTTCCGCCATTCTTGTATTTACATACGGAGCGATGCGGGCATCGGGACGCCTCGGGATCTCCGGGGGAAACGGGTGGGAACTACTCAACTCGGTTCGACCGCTACGATCTTCATGAACGGCATGCTGCAACACGAGTACGGCGTGAAGCTGGAGGATATGCAGTGGTTCATCGGCGGGTTGACTACTCCGACGCAGCGGCCGCTGATTCCGTTGAAGTTGCCGGAGAAAATCAAAGTTGAGTTTTTGCCGCCGTACGAGACACTGGAGCGAATGCTGGAGAGCGGGGAGCTCGACGCGTTGCTTGCCATAAACATTCCGTCAATCTTCCAGCGGGGCTCGCCGCGCATAGCGCGCCTGTTTCCGAACTACTACGAGGTAGAGCAGGATTATTACCGCCGCACCGGCATTTTCCCGATCATGCATACGGTGGTGGTGCGCGACGATATCTCTCGAGAGCACCCGTGGGTGGCCCGGAGCATATACACAGCGTTTTGCGAGGCGCGGGATATAGCTATAGACGGGCTCTACGACACGGACGCGCTGCGCCTCTCGCTTCCCTGGCTCATCAATCATATCGAGGAGACGTGGCGGGTCTTAGGAAAGAATTTCTGGGCCTATGGACTGGAGCCTAACCGGGCGGCGTTAGAGGCCATCGGTCAGTATGTCTACGAACAGGGTTTGTCGCCACGCGTCGTGGGAGCCGACGAGCTGTTCGCGCCTGAGATAGACGGATGACCGGGCTTCGCCGTTCCAGTCGTTCCAAAGGTTCCATTCTGTTGCAACCCCCTCTTGTATCCTCCCCGCGTCGCGGGGGAGGAGAAGAGGTGGGGTTCAGACGGTTCACATTGTTCGTGGTCGACGTAAACGCACGAGGGACACGCCATGTTGGAGCTTGATCGTATGATCATTGATAAGCCGGCGGACGGTATATTCCGCATCCATCGTTCCGCCATGACATCACCCGAGATTCTTCAGATGGAGCAGGAACGGGTATTTAACAAATG
>DASXSW010000093.1:0-15081 GCA_036505755.1 Binatia bacterium
ACTTTCGGTACTCCTGACGTGCACTGGGTTCGGGTGATCGTCGACCTCAATGATCCAAACGTTTTCACGTTCAAGCCCGAAATAGTCAAAAAAAATCTGGTGGATCACTCAATAAAATAGCTATTGCGTGAAGTGGCGCGCAAGACCCTATGAAGACAACTGTCGAGATACCCGAAAAGACGCTAACACGTGCCAAGATCCTCGCAGCTGAGAAGGGTGTCAGCTTGGAACAACTCGTCGCCGAAGCCATCGAGGACAAAGTTCGTGACGACAAAGAGCTAGGGAAAGGCGAGCGCCGATGGACGAAACTCTATGGAGCTTTTGCTAAATCGGAGGAGATGCGTAGCGACACGCGTAGCATCCAAAAAATAATTGATGAGGAATTTGAGAGGATCGATCCCGGTGACTGGAAATGATCCTCGATACCAATGCCGTTTCCGATTTTGCCGACGCAAATCAAGGCTTGCGTGACCGCCTCCAACAATCAGCGGAGGATATCCATCTCCCCGTTATCGTATTAGGCGAATACCGCTACGGAGTGAAATCATCACGCCTGCGTGCTGCACGCGGGAGTTGGCTTGATGAGCTCGAATCCACAGCCGTTGTCCTCGCTGTTACTTCAGATGACCAGATGCGGCGGGCGACCTCCTCAGTCGGAATGAATTTAATGGAAGGCGCCATGCGGCTCGGCAGCAAGGAGTATCGCCAATTCGTCGGTATCGCCAGGGGTTCTGCCGGCGAAGTATGTTATCAGCTCCTGCTGGCGAAAGACTTACAATATATTACCGGAGAGACCTACGGTGAACTCCTTTCGGGCTATGAGCGTGTGATTCAAATGCTCTCCCGTCTCTCACAGACGCTCAATCGCTAATCGCCAACACGATCACGTATCACGAGCACGGACACGGTTTTCCGGGCACGACCACGTTCTTACCCTGACACGATCACGGCTTTCCGGCCACGAGCACGGTAGTTGTTCGGTCACGTTTGCCAAGCCGATATATCGGCGCTATAAAGTCTTTATGAAGACTCTGACTATTACGGACGCCAAGAAAAACCTAGGTCGTTGGCTCACGGCAGCAGCACGCGGCGAAGATATTGGTATCATCTGCGGCGCTGACATTGTCGCCCTTCGAAAGGTGAACGTCGAGTCCACCGACTATGCTCAGCGAGAATACAGCGCCACTCCGGAGCAGGTGGCTGCACTGGAAAAAGCCACCGAACGGCGCTATCGGCGAATGAAACGGAGCAAGAAGCTGGTATCGGTCGGCGCACAAGAGCTCAGAGATATGCTTGAATAAGCGCCTGGCCATTGACCCTTCGGTTCTCCCCCGCCTGCGCCAACTTCCCAAGAGCGAAAGGGTAGAATGCCTTTTAGCGCTTTGCGATCTCGTCGAAGGCTACGGCCAGCCTCACGTGCACAGCGGCCTAAGCATCCGCAAATTAGGGAACAAACTCTTCGAATGCCGCGGCAACCGCGATCTTCGATTCATCTTTCAAGACTATGGGAGCGAGCTTTTCGTTTCATTTCTTGGCAATCATGACGAGATCAGGACCCTCCTTCGCCGGGGCAGCTATCGTTAAAGATTTGACGTTTTGGGAATTCTCAAAACGTGCAAGTTCCTGTCCGACGTTTATCTTCCGTTGAACTCTTGAACTAAAGAAGAATTATTCAGGTTGGAAGACCCAACTCGACGGGCCGCCGGCCTTAGCGACAACTGATCTCGCGACCATCTAATCTGTGCTCATTTCGACGTTCCGAGAATTCTCGAAACGTGGAAGTTCCCGCTCCTGGTTTATCTTTCGTTGAACTTTTGAACTATTGAACCTTGAACCGCCGTTAGGCATTGAACCATTGAACCTTGAACTTTGAACAGGGCGCCGCCTGGTGACGCCACGATCACGATCCAAGAACACGGCACTTCTCCGGCCCACCATCACAAATCACGAACACGAGTATTCCCCTACCACGATCACGGCTTTCAGTGCGTTGTCGCCTGCAATAGGGCGCACATTCCGGAGACATCGTCGCGTCTTTCCAGATTGCGCGTCCATTCGATTATTTTTTGTGAGTTGTCCGAACCCAGCACGGGCACGGTCAAAGATAAAAATTTGCTCTCTACCTCTGACCCGGATAGCGGATTGTACGGCGCCCCTGGAAGTCGATCGACTAACATCTCAAACCGTCGCCCATCCGCGAGAGCCAACTCTACAATAGCCGCACGAACCGCCGGAAACTGTTTAGTCAATTCGGTGTCCGCCACCAGTTTTACTCGCTTCTTCATCTCGAGCACATCGGCAGCCTGCATGCGCTCGACGTCATGGGAATTATGAAAATCGATTTTCCCATCGAGCATAGCCACGGCCAGTTGATATTGGCAGTTGGCATCCGGTATCAAACGGTCGTTGATAGTGTGGGTCTGCTCCTCAGGCAAACGCACGATCACCTCCCGAATATTCCTTGCTTCCAATCCGTGTTCTTTAACGAGCGTAAAGTAGCCATGCAATGTCGCCTGAATAGGCTGTCCCGCCGGGTAAATTTTAATGCTGGTATCCAAAATTTCGTATCGGGAGCCGAGATCTTTAGTCAGCTCCGTTGGTTTGGCGTTCTCGCTAAACGAGTCTATGAAATTATAGGGCCCTTCGAAAATCGTCGGTGTGCCGGTAAAGCCCGCTTGGGCCCACAGGGCCGCGGTGACTCCGTTGCGCGCCGGCAGACCGGCACGGGACAGAGCTTTATCTATGTGCTCCTTTTCTTGGCGCCAGGTGCTGAGTCCTGAAGCCTGGCTCCCAGCCAACGCCAATGCGAATCGGATCTGTTCGGGATGAAGGCTCAATAGTCTGGCGGCGACCGCAGCGGCAGCAAAATTCCCGCCCATCGAGCCCGCATGCAATCCGCGATCGTGCATCCATTGACGATCGAGGGCTTTGCTCGTCCGACACATCACGTCATAGCCAAGAACCACCGCCGTAATGAGATCCTTTCCCGAACGGTGTTCCCTTTCAGCAACCGGTAGGGCCGCCGATACAGCCACGGAGCCGGGATGCGAGACGGTTGGAAAATGGGCATCGTCGGTTTCGTCGGCGTGCGCCATGGTGCCGTTGGCGAGCGCAGCCATGACGACGCTGCTTCTGAAGTTGCTGGCGGACACAGTAGCCTCTTCGGGACCTTGCTGTGTTTTGACAAACTCGATCATCAACCGCCCGGGTTTTAGCAGGGATCCTGAAATGATCGCTCCGATCGTATCCAGGATGTGAATTTTTGCTTTCTCCACCACAGGCTCGGGCAACTGGCCCGCATTCTTTCCGGCAATGTAGGCGCTGACAATACTAGTTATATTGGATTGCTCTTCCATAGAGTCCACTCTCTCTACCTTACCGTGTCCTGAAAGTCTCGTCGAATTCTTTGGCGATGTCGTTGCGCCGACGAAGCACCGCTGCCGAGAGCGGAAACAGGTCGAGTTTGCTTGGTGCGAATGCGGCTGTTAAGGGAGGCACGTCGCCGCGCGGGACGATTCGACCGGCGTTGCGGAGAAGCTGTTGGCCTTCACGCGATAGAACAAAGTCGATCAGCACCTTCGCGGAATTGGGATTCGGCGCCTTTGAAGCTATGCCTATCGGTCCCATCTCCGCGATGATCGGTTTTGTGGTAGGAATCCACTCGATCGGGGCACCCTGTTTTTTCATGGATTCAACCCGGTGCGGATAAACGATTGCCAAAGAAAACTCTCCTGCGGCCAACAATTGAGCAATCAGGGTGTGACCTTTGTGAAACATCGGCTCCAGAGCCGCAAGCCGGCGCATGAATCTCCTGCCGGGTTCCTGGCCCAGATATTCGAGCATGGCGCCGTACCAATTGTACTCTTCCCGATCCATCGCGAAGTTGTGTTTCAATTGAAGGTTCAGCAGATCGGGCCAATCCTTTGGCGCTGACGCCGCCGTGACCAGTTTTGTGTTGTAACCGAGCACGTAGTAACTCGATTGGACGTTTGTCCAATAACCATCCTTATCCATGTCTCTCTCTGAATACCCGCTTCTTTCCGGCGATTTATATCTGCCGACAATCCCTCTTGCGATTAGATCCTCCAGCTCGAGCGTATTTGTCAGCACGACGTCGAAGCGATGTGTTTGAGCTCGCTCCTCCGTGAGAATCTTGTTTAAAAGTTTCTCTGATATCGACCGATAGAGATCCACTTTAATAAATGGAAATTTTCTCGAGAATCCGTCGACCAGAGGTTTCATTTCGGTAAGACCAGCGCTCGTGTAAAATACCACTGCGCCCTCGACCTTTGCCTTGGCCAATGTCTCCGCGTCCTGTGCGTGGAGGCTCGGCGCATTCCACTGCGCAACGAAAAATGCCGCCAGTAATAAGCCGATTTTTGAACGATTCATTTTGTTCCTCTTGAGCACTCGCAATCACGCGCCTGAACGGCGTCACCGTCGGGTTGCCGCAGCGCAGTCTCCTTCGCAGAGCGTCTACATCGTTCTCGACGCATAGTTGGCTGCTTGCTCGCCCGCGATACGGCCAAACACGACGCAGCGCGGCAACGATGATCCGCCCGCATAATTGCCGTAGAAGATGCCGGTCACCATTTCACCGGCGGCGTACAAACCGGGGATCGCTTTAGCATTGTCATCGAGCACCTCGGCGCGGCCGTTTGTACGAACGCCGCCAAACGTAAAGGTAAATCCTCCGGTCACTTTATATGCGCAAAAAGGCGGAGTCGCGATCGGCTGCGCAAAATTCGTTTTTGGCGGATTCAGAGAGAGACATTTGCCGTCACGGATCGAGGCGTTATACTCCTGGACAGTAGCTAAAAAATCCTCCGCATCGATATCGAGTTTCCCCGCCAGGGATTGTAGACTCTCGGCTTCAACGGGTGCCATTTCCGGCCCCCTGTAATCGGGATTGACCACGTTTCTGTTCGGCGCGTCGAAAATGACATAAGCGACGCCGCCGGGCTGCGTGAGCGCGACGATTTTTCCGAACTTCGCATACGTCTTGTCCGAAGCGTGCTCGCCTTCATCAACGAAGCGTTTGCCGTTCTGGTTCACCAGGATGCCCACTTCGTACTTTTTCATGCTGCGCATCCCGGCCATCGCCCCCACGTCAGGATACTTTTTATATCCGTAATGAATCAGACCGCCGTGAAAATCATCCATCCAGCCGATCGCGGCTCCCAACTCTTGCGCCATGCGAATGCCGTCGCCGGTGTTGTAGGGAGATCCTCGAAGAACGAGATTGGCTCCCCCTTTTCCCAGATAGCGAACGACCATTTCGGGATTAGCCTGGAATCCGCCGGTTGCCAACACGACGGCTCGACAGCTCAATTCGATCACGCCGTCTTTGCTTCGCGCGCGAACGCCCACGACGTTACTCCCCTCTCGGATCAGGCTGAGACCCTCGGTCTCATGGAAGATTTCAATGCCCTTGGCTGCAACGGCATGACGAATGACCGCTGCAAGCGCTTGACCTTGTCCCTCCGCCTGGTCGGACGCGGCCGGATCACGACTTCGCCGGGTCCATGGCACGCCGAGCTGCGTCAGCCAGTCGCGCGCCTTCTGGGAATGTTCGACGACAATTCTTGTCGACTCGGGATCGGCTCTTCCTCCCGAAAGATTCATGATGTCCGAGTAAAATTTATCCTCCGGGTAGGTTTCCGAGGCGCGCCGAAACGAACCACCCGAAAAGGCGGTATTGCCGTGCGGCAAGTCCTTCGGCGCTTTTTCAATGACCACAACGCGGGCACCAAAATCAGCGGCAGTCAACGCTGCGCTGCACCCGGCAATTCCTTCCCCCAGCACCAGAATGTCGCATTGAATCGGGCCTGAATCCGAAGATCTAGGAGTGTTTACCATTGCTTATCCTCAACAGCGACTAAGAGTTTTACGAACTCACGGATATCGTCGGCTTTTATCCGGTCAAGACTATCACCAGGACTACCATAGGAACCCCATCCGCGACAAAATGCAGCGCTAAAGCGCGGGCGCGTCCCACGCCTCCAGACGCTTCGGGCAACTAAAAATAAATGAAACAGTCGTAAACCTTGACCTCTTTCATCGGCCCCCCGCCTGCATCGATATAGATTTCTAGACTTTGAAATTCTCCGCCTTCTCTAGCCTACTACACAGAAGCAATCACGGGCGGATCATCAACGATGATTTGTTTCTCAATCGGTTGCAATCGTGAAACAGGAAACCTTCCGTTCTTCTTGTGGATGGGACATCGGATGGAATTTCCGGCAATCGTTTGTCACCCCTATTATTTGAGTAGGGCGCGGGGCCGCTCCTCCGGGAGCGGCCCTTGCTTTTTTGGGACCCGTCGATGAAGACTTATGTCTATATCGACGCGTTTAATCTCTATTTCACGAAACTTTGCGCCATCCTCTTGCCCCAGCACCAGATCGAACGGACATCGCGCTGACAACTGTCAACAAAAGGCTTGACCCCGGCGGTCCTTCGAACACGGCACTTCTCCCCCCACGATCACGGCCTTTCTCCGATCACGATCACATTTCCCACCCCGCCGGTTGTCTTCTTTGCCCCGAATCCATTACACTACGAAAAATTTTGTTCGAGTTAGACCGGACATCAATCCGGAGCGCCACACCACCGCGCCAGATGTTTTCAAGGAAGTTTAGTTTTCAGCGCTAAAGACGCTGCGATTAATGGTTTGAAACATAACTCAGAAGAATGCGTAGACTCTGCAGCAGCTGAGTTCGACGGGGCGGTCGCCGCTCAGGGAAGATCAAAAATGTTCTCTGACCCCAATCCATTCCAATCCATTCTGACGCCAATCCATCCCTAAAATCCGACGCAGCCTCGCGCAGAGCAGGAACGATTTGAAGCCAAAAGGAGTGAAACAGATGGCAACTGCAAGGAGGAAAATGAACGCGACTGAACGCCGCCAGCGATTGCGTGCCTTGCTCGCCGGTGATCGGTGTGTCTACGCTCCGCAGATCTTCGACCCGATCTCGAGCCGTATCGCTGAGGACCTCGGATTCGAGGTAGGTGTGGGGGCGCCCCCGAACTTTGAGTTAATGGTGACGGGCGCGCCTGAATACGGCTTAGTGACATTGACAGAGATCGCGGAGCAGACCCGCCGAATTTGCCGTGCCAGCAGTATCGGCTTCATCGTGGCTGGTGCTCGCGCCATCGGCAACGCCCTCAACGTGATGCGTGCTGTGGAGGAATTGGAGAGTGCCGGAGCGTCCGCCTTGGGCATAGAATATCAAAGGCTACCTATTGCCTTTGGCAGCCCGACTTTCGATAGCGCCATGCAGAAGCCCCTGGAAGTGCGGCGGGATGTTGATTACGAGCCCGCGGTCGCGATGGAGGAGACTGTCGGCAAGGTTAAGGCCGCCCTCGCCGCTCGTCAGGATGGTCTAGTCATCTTCGGTCGCGTTCGCGTCGAGCCCGATGTCTCCGAAGCCATCCGCCTGGTCAAAGCCTACGAAGAGGCGGGGGTGGAGGGGCTCTGGCTAGGCCAGATTTTCAGACGTGAGTCGCTGGAGGCCATTCACTCCGCGACCAAGCTGCCATTGATAATTGGCGGCTCGGCGGCAGACGTTGCCAAGGAACATGGAGGCGAACGATACCTGGTCGCGAACGGTGTCCGCATCGCATCGCTAGGACGGGTTCCTCTCTTGGCCGCGATGAAAGCGATCTACGATGCCCTCAAGGCACAGCGCCACGGCAAGACCGAGACCGAGTTAGCTTCCCTCATCGCCCCACGGGAGTTGGAGTCCAGGATTGCTTGGGAGGCGCAATACGACGAGTGGATCAAAAAGTATTTATATTAGACCTGCATCCCTGCAGAGTTGGATGTGGCACTCCCGTTGGCGGTAGCAACCGGTTCGTGGTCGTTTGTAGACGCTTCCTCCTTCTCTCCTTGTAATTAATCAGGACCGTCCCTTCGTAACGCTGCGCGCCAACTAAAATGCGCCATTGAATTTCCCGCGCGCGTCCTGCTACCGGTCCGCCCGGGGAAAACCAAAGGCCTCAACAATCATCTTCATCCATTTCGATACGAGATGAATATCTTCCGTACCGACCACCGCTACTTTCTTTCCTCTAACAATTTTTTCCAGCTCCGACCCGGGGACGTACATGGAGGACCTGTGCGGCTCATTCTCATCCATGATCCGCTGCGCTTCGGGACTGGCCAGAAATTCCAGGAAGAGAAGGGCGCTATTGGGATGCGGCGCATTATTGACGACCGCCTGTGCTATTAAGGGACGAACCGGTATTGGCTCAATCACTTTGCATACCAGAATTTTTTGCGGATCCTTCTTTCGAACCCGCATACAGGAATGGTAGTTGGTGAGCTGATGGAGAGCGAACTCACCGGTGGCTATCCCTGTCATTGCCGTCGTTTGCGACCGAAACCAGATAGGTTCCTGCTGTCTGAGCCCCTGGGCATACTTCACCAGCCATTCCTCTCCCAACCCGACGGCCAGGGGTGTCAGGCCATGCGGACGTATATCCACCAGAAACTTCCTGCCCTTAAGCTCAGGCTTTAGGAAGTCCTCCCAGGTGTTCGGAGCCCGCTCTTCGGAAATACGCTCCTTGTTGTAAGCGACAACGCCAATGGCCTGGGCCGAGATGACAATGTTCCGGCTGCTCGGATCAATCATTTTTGTCGGGATCTGCAGCACCCTGCGCTCCGCCATTCCCAGGATGTCGATTTTTTTGACGTGAGGTACATAATCGAGGTAAATCTCTATCGCCGGATTGAGAACATCCCACTCGGTTTTCGCACCGACCTGCAACTCCCGAATGAAGCGATGATGTGCTTCGGGACCACCACTATCCTCGAGGTGGACGTTAATAAACGGGTATTTCTTATTGAATGCCTTCGTAATTTGGGAACTGCTGCCCTCCAACTGGACGAGCGCGCGAAGTCTACCCTCCTGCCGGGCCTTGGCGATGATCTCGTCGCGGCTCGTATAGAAGACAAAACCTTTGGACTCTGCTTGCTTCTTGGCGTCCACTAGCGCAGGGGTCTCGGTTTGGGCGAGAGCAGTCGGACTAGCTGCAACGACATGCGCACTCGGCAAAACTATCAATGCTACTTGGAGAAGAGTGAAGGAACCAAGAATCTTGTTGAGAAATAAAATTCTCATGGCCATATCCTTTAGGATGAGTTCATAACCTCTAAGAAATCTGTCTCCAGGATCACCACGTTATCATTTGATTGGGGTCCGTCGTTCGATTTGGGGTAACTCAGACTTATACGAATCAAGATTCTTAAGCCGATCCAACTGGGCCTCTCTGTTTCAATGTGATTGCTGGAGTAACGTTAGCGCTCAGGGGCTCCCCATGCCCTAAGGCGCGAGGTTAGGGTTAACGCGGAGTAGTCAGTTCAGGAATGACTAAGAGTTTTACGAACTCACGGATATCGTCGAGCTTCTCTAAGTTATAGATGCTATCAATGATGTGGCTCATCTGACTCTCATCCATGAACTTGCCTGCCATGCTGCGGAACTTCTCTTCGAGATCGGCATCGGTCACCGGATTCATCGGATGTCCCTTTGGGTGACGAATTTCACAGCGATATTTTTCTCCCTTCTTGGTCGTGATCTCTGCAATACCTGGCGAGCTGAATTCTTCGAGGCTAGGATCTGGCTCCACGAGAATCTTATCCAGCAGCTCTCTTACGCTAGGATCCCACAGCTTCTGCTCCGAAAACTGCTCCGGTCCTACTGCCCGGTCAACGATGGCAACCGCGGTAGTGTAGTATAAGCTATGGTCTGCCGCGTATTTATTGTTAGGATGGCGGCGTTTCACGGGATCGGCCAGTCGGTGGTTATACGAATTGGTTTTAATCCTAACCTCCGCTACATCCTCTGGCTTTATGTCGTGGTCTTTGACACAAGTTAAAGTCGCTTCTAGAAGACCTTGCATATCTCCATCGGCGGCAAATTTTTTGACCCAGGTAGAAAGGATTGTCCAGTCCTTCCTCGGCTGCTTTAGCTTCTCCAGATCCATCTCTCCCCCTGTGACAATCTGAGCGAGACCTTGACGCCCCTCAAAGACTTCGAGAGCGCCGGTGAAACCTTTACCTGCCAATAAGCCACTGAGGATGCCGCCATAAGCGCCAAACGGAGTTCGCATATTTCTCGCCGCGCTCGGCGACAGCATGACGCCCGGCTGTAGGCTAAAGCATCCGGCGATCGCCAGAGCGTTTGCCATTTGCTTCTCATCGAGCCCAAACAACCTACCGGCCAATAAGCCCATGACGCAGGCGTGTCCCATAGTCTCAGTCGTCCAGCCTCTTTCTCGTAACCGATGGCTCCCTCGGGCAGAATCATAGATTTTATTCGAGAGTTCATAGGCCAGGACGATCGCTGTTATGATCTCTTGACCAGCGGAACGCTGTCGCTCACCCACCGCCAGTATCGGGGGAATCAAGTTACTGTGGTGCCCGAGAAAGACGCGTGCGTCTTTTGTGAGAAAGCCACGATCGGAATAGTCGGGGTAGCGAAGCATAGCGCCGTTGGCCAGGGTGGCATAGAGACACGAGGTTTTGAGGCCGCTGATGAAGACCGTTGATTCGGATGGCTCGTTCATCTCCTTAATCATGCTCTGAATGATCTGACTCGGCTCGCTCGGATAGCCGCACAAGGCAACGCCCAACGTATCCAGCAGCGAACGCTTAGCTTGATGAACCACCTCCGGCGGCAGTTCACGGAATTGTAATTCCTTGGCCTCACGGGCGAGTTGCTCGGCAACCGTCATTTTCCTCTCCATTCGATCAGCGCTTATAACGACTACGATCTTTTCACCGGTGCGAGTGAACGGGCCTCATTTCGTCGCTTTCGGAAAACCAAGGGCCTCGATTATCTTCTCGCTATATTCCTGAAACTTCGCGAAATGATGCCAGTCGACCACGGACAACTCCTTCCCCCGCACTTCCTGTGAAATCGCTGAATTGGCAGTGAAGACCGAAGCCTTGAGGGGCTCGTATTTATCGATGATCTCTTGACCTTCCGGCGACGCGATAAATTCAAGCCAGAGAAGCGCAGCATGCGGATGCTCGGCCGTATGAATTACCCCAATGCCGTCTTGAAGAGCTCTGAGTGGGGTTGGCTCTGGGACCTTGTACCTGAGGTTCATGGTCGGGTCCCTGCGCATCATCGCCCTCTTAACGCCGCTGTAGTTAGAACCGAGGTAGATGGGATACTCTCCTGCGGCTACGCCGGTGTTCGCTCTGCCGCCGCCGCCGGAGAGCCAGATGGGCTGCTGCGCGGGTATCTTGCGGGCGAAATCCAATATCCTCTCCAGGCCCCACGCAGGCACCAGCGATGCCAGCCAAGACGGGCGAAGAAGCAGCGCGAATTTTTTTCCTCTGAGCTCGGGTTTCAGAAAATCTTCCCACTTAGCGGGAACTTTATCGTCTGCGATAAGCGCTCGGTTGTACGACACGGTTGATAGAACACTGGTAGGGGCGATGATGTTCCTGTCACTGGGATGTATCATTCGTGAGTCGATCTTAAGCACGCCCTCCTTGGCCATACGTAGGATGTCATGCTTCATCAGATAAGGGACGTATTCGGGGTAGAAGTCAATGTCGACATGGATGACGTCCCACCCTCTAGCCTGGCCTGACTTTATCTCCAGAATGAATCTTTGGTGAGCCTCCGTACCGACAATCTCCTCAACATGGACACTAGCGATAAACGGATACCTTTGCTTGAACGCGTTGATCCACGGCTTGAAATTCGACGTCTCCAGTCCGCTGCTGACCCTGAGTCTTCCCTCTTTCTTCGCTCCGGCCACGATCTCGTCGTGCGTCTTAAAGGAGATAAAGTCCTTAGCGTCGGCGTCCTGTTTAGCTTTAAGTAGCGGCGCGGTGGGTGAGGCGCTGAAGGCAAGAGTAACGTTCAAAACAATTAAAAGGCTGAGCCCAAGGCTAATTTTCATCAATGGAGGCAGTTTCATGGCTAAACTTCTCACTGCGACATATCCCGACCGCGGATGTTAGGCGATTCAGCGGGGTCAAGGCAAACGCCGGGTAGAACCGAGACGCGAATACTCGCGCGTCAGTTGCTGCGATGTGGCACCTCAGTCGGCCGCCCAATTTGACGTTTTGAGAATTCTCAAAACGTGCAAGTTCTGTTTTCTTTTCTGTCTTTGAACATTGAACTTTGAACCGCCGAAGGCATTGAACGACGGATTGAACGATATACATGGCCTCGGTCACAACCGGCCATACCGTAACCAGCGAATCTTCTAGCGAACTGAGAGTCTCTTGGCAGGTGAGATGATACGGATCACTGCGGTCCAGCAAGGCCACCAGCGGCCCGGTGTCAACGAGAACGGCGGGCACGAGCCTTCTCCCGCAAGAGCTTGGCGAACTTTTCACCGGTGTTCTGGGATAGATTCGCGCCGCCGCTGTCCACACAGCCGATCAGATGAGCCACCAGATCATAAGGTCGTTTTTTCGTGGCCCCTTTCTCTTCCTGCTTGGCAAGCACGCCGATCGCGTCTCGTATCACCTCGGACTTGGTCTGCCCCCTCTTTCGCGCCAGCCGGCCCAGCAAAGACTCCGTCCTCGAGTCCATTCGAACACTCAAAGGCATAAGAAAACTCCTTTCCCTGCGATACACCAGTGTACTACAGATTGGCTCAACGCAACGGATGATCCAACTTTTTTTGGATTTTATTCGCCCGATCTTGAGGGCTTCACGGGCATCGGTCACTCCATTGAAGACTGTCTTTATCAAGCCAAGTGGGGTATGGAAGAGCACGTAGAGCTACTCAAACAGCAATTTCGACGTTTCGGAAATTGTCAAAAACCTGCAAGGCCCCCGTCGATGCTTTTCTTTCCTTGAACTCTTGAACCTTTGAACCTTGAACCGCCGTTAGGCATTGAACCTTGAACTTTGAACAGGCGCAGCCCTTGAACAGAGCGAAGCGGTGGAACGGTTGGAACCATTGGAACGTCTGAAACGGGTGTTTCTCTGATGACGCCACGATCACAGCCTCAATCCGGACACGTCCACGGCCCGTTTGCCCGTCATGCTCACGACTTTTATTGATTACATCAAATTTGATGTTGCACACGTATGGATTTTACAGTAGAGTTTTATGAAACAGTGTCGGGAGCCTGCCCGGTACGGGAATTTCTCGAAGAGTTGAAAAACAGCGATCCGGCCGATTTTGCGGTAGTGATCGCTGGTTTGGCAAAATTGCGCAACAGCCAATATCACCGCGAGCCGCTATCCAAGGCGCTCGGCGGCGGGCTTTTTGAACTGCGCCATGTCGGCAAGCTCAACACCCGCGTGCTGTGGTTTTTCACGAAAGGTAAGCGGATCGTAGCGCTTCATGGGATTCGCAACAAAGGCCAGTCGATCCCGGCCCGCGATCTCGATGCTGCGAGGGAGCGGATGCGCGACTGGCGAAAAAGAAAAGAACGATGAAAAAAACCAATTTCGACCGCTACCTCGATGAGCAACTGCTGGATCCGGCATTTGCCGCTCGGTTTAAGCGCGCCGGCGAGGCTTGGGACGTGGCATTACAGATATCGGCGCTGCGCGAAAAGGCCGGGCTGTCGCAGCAGGACCTCGCCAAACTGGTCGGCACTTCGCAGCAGCAGATTAGCCGCCTTGAATCCCCTGGCTACGAAGGCCATTCGCTGAGCATGCTGCGCCGGGTCGCCAGCGTGTTGCGCGCCCGGGTCCGGGTCGTGTTCGAGCCAGCGGAGAGAGAAGGTCGGTTGCACGTTGCGGAATCCTCCGTCTCGTACGGCCGCAAACGCAAAAAAACTAAGCGGCTTGCCAGCAGCCAACAGTCGTGACTCACAGAATCCTGGCGATAAGACAATTGGAAGGAGCGATAACCAGCGGCTTCGAAGACATAATCATCGCGAAATCTTATGCGCAAGGTCAAACCAAGGGATGCGCTTCACGTGGCGTGCGCGCAATACGGTAGATGCGACTTCTTTATCACCTGCGACGATGCATTGATCCAACGCGCGTCGAGAGGCGGTCGCCAGTCGATGCTTCAAGTCAAAGTCGTTAATCCGGTGGAATTTATACGAAACGAGGGCAGTCGTTATGGCAAAGGTTAGGAGCGAACGAGATCTTGTGGATAGCGGTATTCGGGCATTGGTCGACGCCTTGGGCTATAGCGGGGCGGCTCGCTTCCTTCGTCACCTCTCGAAGGGCAATGGCGCCTACCTCCAGACTCAGGAAAAGCTCTTCAAAGGAATGCGTCTGGACCAGATATATAAAAAGGCTCGCGAGCATTATTCCAGCAAGTAGAATTGATTCATTCCCGCGGCAGCATAGATAGCCTGACTCATTTCCACGTTTCGGGAATTCCCGAAACGTGGAAGTTTCCTCTTCTGGTTTATCTTTCGTTGAACTTTTGAACTATTGAACCTTGAACCGCCGTAAGGCAGTACTCTATTTCCGTCAATGATCAATGGCGAATTTGTTTTCGATTTGTCGACGGCGATGTTTACGACGTAGAGCTAACGGACTATCACTGAATCGAGGTACGAGATGACTATTCGGAATGACAAGCAAAGAATCGTTCGGCCTACCCATCCAGGTGAAATGCTGCGTGAGGACTTCCTGCCCGACTATGGTTTAAGCGTATCCGGTTTCGCCAAGGCACTTGGCGTGTCACGCCAGACTGTCAATGAGTTGCTTCGCGAACGCCGGTCCGTGAGCCCTGAAATGGCACTGCGTCCTTCTCGCTTGTTTGGCAATAGTCCCGAATTTTGGTTAAACGCTCAGCGCTCCGTCGATCTTTGGGAAGCGGCAAGAACGATTGGGCGGAAGATCGAAAGAATATCGCCCTTGAATGCTGCCTAATAACACGCATATTTCAGGGGCTGCGCCAAGATCGGCGAAGATTAAGTTGTATGGAGATGGGGAGCGAGCCGCTATTAATCTCGCTTTGGAGCAAAAGTTCCTATTGCTCATCGATACTGGAGGCCTTATGAGGCGGCACAGGCAACCGGAGTTGAGGTCGTCAATTCCGTGGCCTACTTGGTCGGGCTCTATGAACAGAAACGGATTACGCTGGAACGGGCGTTACAGGCCTTGGCTAGGATGACGCGCCGCGGAA
>DASXSW010000094.1:0-19777 GCA_036505755.1 Binatia bacterium
GCATCGATGTGTTACGCGACAAAATGGTCTGCCTCGAAGACCCGCAATACTCGAAAGATTATCTGGATCCGGAAAAACGCTCGATCGCCAACGCCGTGCAGATCTTTTTCAAGGACGGATCGGCGACGGAGAAAGTCGCGGTGGAGTATCCCATCGGCCACCGCCGCCGGCGGGCTGAAGGCATGCCGCTATTGATCAAGAAATTCGCAGCCAATCTCGCCGCGCGGCTGTCTCCGTCACAGCGCCAAGCGATCATGGATGTTTGTCTCGATGCCGGGCGCTTGCGCTCAATGCCGGTCGATAAGTTCATCGATATGTGGGTAGTTAGGCCTGTCGAGTAGCACTCCCGGTCTTGAGTTAACTTGGCGCAGAACTCGAAATCACTTTAAATAATCTGAGGTATCACATGAACTCACGACAAACGCTTCGACAACTGCTGAAACGCGACAAACTGCTGGTTGCCCCGGGTTGCTTCGACGGCCTCTCCGCCCGTCTGGTCGAAGAGGCGGGATTTGAAGCGGCGTACTTGAGCGGTGGCGCGGTGGCGAGAAGCATGGGCATACCGGATATCGGCTTGGTAACGCTGTCGGAAACCATCGACCGCGCCGCCCAGGTCGTGGCCACGATCAAGATCCCCATCATCGCCGACGCCGACACCGGCTACGGCAATGCCGTCAATCTCGTGCGCACGGTGCGCGAATTCGAGCGCGCCGGCGTCGCCGCCATTCATATCGAAGACCAGATCACGCCCAAGCGTTGCGGCCACCTAGATGGAAAAGAAGTGATTTCACTCGCCGAGATGGAAAAGAAATTGGAAGCGGCGCTGGAAACCCGCACGGATCCTGATTTCTGTATTATCGCGCGAACCGATGCTCGCGGAGTCCATGGCTTCGACGATGCGATCAAGCGCGGGCGTGCGTTCGCCGAACTCGGCGTTGACGCCATCTTCGTCGAGGCGCCACAGTCAGAGGAAGAATTAGGTGAAATCCCGCGACGAATCCCCAATGTCCCGCTACTCGTCAATGTTTTCAAAGGCGGCAAGACACCGATGCTGCCGATGCAGCGCTTGCAAGAGATGGGCTACCGCATCGCGATTTATCCGTCCGAGACTCAGAGAGCGGCGATTCACGCGATGAGGAGAGCGCTCGAAACTCTCAGCCGCGAAGGAACGACGGAATCGATCGATGACTCGCTAACAACCTTCAAAGAGCGCGATCGGGTCGTCGGCTTGGATGACTGGCAGAAAATTGAAAGAGAGTATCTAGCGGTAGATAGCCGGAAAGCCTGACGATCGCGAAAATTCTCCCGTGGCGGCTTACCGAAAGCCTTTCCGTGGTAATCAAGTCCATCAATCGATTTACGATCCTGTCGCACACGGAACCGGTTGGCGTAATCGAATGCTAGTCCTGACAGGAATGTGCGGCACGGTCGCCAGTCCAACCGTTTGGCTGCGGCCTTGCCTCCTGGCTAGACATTTTAGCGGTAGTGAAGTACCTAGAGAACATCGAGCAGTCCGTCCATGAGTTTAGAACTTAGGAAACGCTGCGTTATTCGATCCTTTACTATGCATTAATTTGACCAGTGCCATAATGATAAAAATCGTCATCGCCTTATCTTTAGTTCTTCCGCTAGTCACCCCGGATTCGCCGCCGCGCTCCAGTCCGCAGAACCGCTATTGTGCGGCGGTCAGTTCACAGGAAACTGCCAAATCCATCGGCGAAATATTCGACGATAGTAATATTGTCTTCAGCTCGCCGCTATCAAGACATTGTCAATATCCGTTTGCAGCCACGGCAACCGCGACTATTTTCTGCTGCTTCGATAGCAAGGGTCACAGTAGTCTCAATAAAAAAGTGTTGGCACTTTTCAAACTCAAGGGAGTCTTTTTGATTTAGTATCTCCTCCCCGACCGTCCGGGTCGTGCAACTAGTGGTGAGAGCTCCAGGCAGCATTAATCTCGCCGCTGGATTCTCATAGACGTTGGGTAACCGAAAGCATTGGCGCTTTCCGAGGAGAATAAAATGGAAGAGTTTCCGCTGTGGCTAAAATTTATCGTCTGGGGAACTATCGGTTTCACAGCCCTATACACGCTTTGGGGCGTGGTCCACTCTTTTCTGCAGGCTTAAACGCATCAACCTTCGCGAGGGTGAATTCAGTCACCCTCGCGACAAGGCTAGATGATTGATCAAGTCTGTCCGGTCAAGAGTATTTCATCTTACTAATCTGATATTGGTCGTCGGGCAGTAAGCGCGCCATCAATCCATCAGGAGAACAACATGAAATTTTATCGACTCTACTCGGGCACCGATGGCCAATCCCATTTTGAGCCACTGGATTCGAGTCGAGCCTCGGAGTTCTTCAACTCCACGCGGACGGCTACGGGACTGCTGTTCCGAAACGATTTTGCTCCCCACATCGTTAACTATCACCGCGCGCCACGTCGTCGCTGGGTCATTACGCTTTCCGGGAGCGTCGACATCGGACTTGGCGACGGAGCTCGTGAAACCTTCTTAGCCGGGGATGTATTCCTCGCCGAAGATATCACCGGTCAAGGGCACACGGCGACGCCCCACGATTGGGTTAGAGCGTACGTGAATATAGAATAATTCCACCTATTACTCAGCGCGTGATATACTATTTCTGTTTGTCGGACGATAGGAGTGGTTCTCATGGCTCGCGTTCGAATTTTTCTGTTATTTTCACTCTTGTGTCTACTTTTCACGGCCGGCGCCGGGGAAGCGCAGAAACTCACTTTTTCTTATAGCTCGTTAATTGGTACTCAATCGCCGCTCTGGATCGCTGGCGACGTCGGCTTCTTCAAAAAACATCGGGTCGACGCCAACATAGTTTACATTCCTGGTGGCAAAAGCGTCGTGGAGGGAATGCTGGCCGGGAACGTGCAGATGGCTATTGCAGCCCCTGCTGCCGTGCTTCGCGCCAATCTCGGCGGTTCCGACTTTGCTTACGTTGGAGCGCTTAGCAACACCGTTGATTTCGTCGTGATTGCTCGCGATGGTATAAAATCGGTTCAGGAGCTCCGCGGCAAGAAAATCGCCATCGGCAATTTTGGCAGCGGCACCGATTATGCCGGCCGTCTGGTCTTTGACAAGCTCGGCATGCAGGTCGGTAAGGACATTATTTTTACCCAGAGTCTAGGGGGGCAACCGACACGGCTCGCCATGCTCCAATCGGGTGCCGTCGACGGAGTGGTTCTTAGTCCGCCTTTCACGCTGCGCGCACAACAGTTGGGATTTCGTCCGGTGCTGGATTTCACATCGGTGATTCCCCATTATTTTTCGTTGGGCTACTTTACCAGGCGCAGTTATATCCGGGAACATCCTCGCCTCGTGGAGAACAGCCTCAAAGGACTCCTCGACGCTACGAGATATGTTCGGTCCAATGCCGACGACACAATCAAAATCCTTAGCCGCCATCTGCAGATCAGCGACGAAGCTTTCTTGAAATCCTATTACCGCGATGTTCTTCTCGCTCAGCTCGATCGCGATTTGTACCCGGATGAGAAAGGCGTCGATTTGTTTCTAAAACAAGAGCGTGCGGCCAATCCTGCGGCAGGCAATATCAAACCTGGCGATTTCATCGACACAAGCATTCTCGACAAGCTCCGCAAAGAGGGATACTGAAAAGACGCAGATTGGAGTAATGGAGTGTTGAGGTGGAGCGCATACCCATTACTTCAACACTCCAATACTCCGACCGCCCGGCCACTCTCTTCACGAGAAAGATAAGCTAAAAACATGAGCGAGCCAGCACGTCCGAGGGACATCTTCTTCGTCGACACCACCTTGCGGGATGGACAATTGAGCCTATGGGCATCGAACATGCGAACGGGAATGATGCTACCGGTCGCCGAGCGGTTGGACCGCGCCGGTTTTGAAGCGATCGAGGTTATGTCATCCGCTTTCTATAAGAAATGCGTGCGTGACCTGAAGGATGACCCATGGGAACGTCTTCGGCTCCTGCGCCAGCGCATCAAAGAAACTCCGCTTAGAAGCATCCGCAGCCGCGCCATGTTGGCATTTCAGATAACACCTTCGGCTGTCGCCGATCTCTGGCTCGAGCGCTTGGCTGCCAACGGCATAAGCGAGCTTCGAACGTCAGACCCGTCGAATACGCCGTCGTACTGGAAGCAGGCAGTGGATGCCGCCGAGAGGGCCGGCCTTAAGACCATCTTGAATGTCATATACTCGATTTCGCCGAAGCACACCGATGACTATTTTGTCGAACGAACCCGGCAAGCGGCCAAGCTTGACGTCGCGCGCATTTGCTTCAAAGACCCCGGCGGTTTGCTGACGCCCGAAGCGACGCGCCGACTCGTGCCGTTGATTTTACGGGAAGTCAACGGCAAACCGCTCGAATTCCACACCCACTGCAATACCGGGCTGGGCTCTCTCTGTTGTCTGGAAGCGATCAAGCTCGGCGTCACGTCGATCAACACGGCGATTCCTCCGCTCGCCGACGGCTCGTCCAATCCCTCCGTTTTCAATGTCGCCATGAACGCGCGCGCTTTAGGTTATACGACGGCTGTCGATGAAGAGATCATCAAGCCGGTGCGCGACCATTTCACGGCAATCGCTAAGCGGGAGAATCTGCCAATCGGCAGGCCGCTCGAATACGATGCGCTTCATCCGCTGCACCAGGTGCCGGGCGGTATGATTTCGAACTTTCGCTTTCAACTCGCCAACCTCGGCAAACTCGACAAGCTGCCCGAAGTTCTCGAAGAAGTTTCACGGGTGCGCGCCGAGTTTGGTTACCCAATCATGGTGACGCCATACTCTCAGTTCTTCGGCGTGCAAGCCGCCATTAACGCGATGGTCGGCGCGCGCTACAAGGAAGTGACCGATGAAGTCCTACTCTATACGCTCGGCTTTTGGGGCGAGGAAGAAGCTCGATCAATAGACGTCAATCTAAAAGACCGACTCCTCAATCTGCCGAGAGCCAAAGAACTGGCTAAATTAGAACCGCCTGAAATGTCGGTCAAAGAATTTCGCGCAAAACTTGGCGGCGCTGGAGTGAGCGACGACCAGAGACTACTGCGCTATTTCGCTGGGGAAGACGCCGTGGCAGCAATGAAAGCCGCGGGCCCGGGACAAGATTACGCACAAACCTCCAAACCGCTGATAACCTTGATCGAGCAAATCACTAAGCGAAAAGATTCGGCGCGAGTTTACATTAAGCGAAACGGCCTCACTTTACGCCTGGAACGGCGCCAAACGGTGCCTTGACCTCTAAACCATTTGAGAAATAACTGGAAGTCGAGATAATCTCGCATTTCCAGTAAGCTGTCGGCTTCCGACCGTATCCTCAACTAGCGTTCGTTGAATGATCTTACGCGGCGTTTTGATCTGGTTGTTGCTGACCGTGAGCTGCGCGTCTGCGCTTGCGCATTGGACTTGTACGACGCAAGAGTCGACATGCAAACTCGTCTTCGTCGTTCACGACACCTGGCATGCCGCTATCGTTCTGCCCAAAAGCGATATTGCGCTCGACTCTCTGCCCGAACTGGTCGACTTTCCCGACGCGGAATTTATCGAATTCAGCTGGGGCGACAAGGACTATTTTCCCGATCCGAACGCTGGCATATTCACTGGGATTAAGGCGGCGTTTTGGTCGAGTGGCAGCGTTCTCCACGTTGTCGGTTTTAGCGGTGATGTACAGAGTTTTTATCGAAGTGGCGAAGTCGTCCAGCTGCGACTAGCGGCTGACGCCCATGCTCGATTGCTCGAGTATATCTCCGATACTTTCTCGCGTCCGCAGCCGAACGGCCGAGCTCAAGCCAGCCCCGGCCTTGTCGCTTACAGCCGATTTTATCCGGCAACTCGCAAGTTCAGTTTGCTAAGAACTTGCAATACCTGGGTGGCCGAGGCGCTAAAATCCGCCGGCCTGCCGGTATCGCCGGGTCACGTAATGACCGTCGGTAGCCTGGCCACACAGCTCAGCGGCATCGAAGTCCGCGAATAAAATTGTCCGTGGCCAGGTCGCGCGAACGCTCACAAATCGCCCATGGAGAAGTTTTTTTGTTTCTGCAAATACCGCTTCTTGCGTAAATTTCCGCATTCTTCATATGTCAAATGAGCCGATTGAAAGGCATAGACATTGCGGTTTAGTCAAAGATTAGACAAACTCATACAACAGAAATACGCAATTTTGCTTGTACCTATAAAGACCATGCTTCGACCGACGACCATTGCTTTGCTTCCAAGCATAATAACGGCTTTATTGTTAGCAGCCTGCCAGCCGTTTTCGCCGGCAAAGATCCCTGAGCCGCCACCGGAGGGACCAGAGGCTTCGCCGACCATCAAAATCGAGCCCCCGCCCGAGCCACAAGCTCCCGCCGCTCAAGTCGAGGCGCCCGCGAAACCGGGTATGGTGGCAATTCCAAGGCTGCTGCCCGAATCGATCGTCGGCATACCGGAAAAAGATCTGGCGTCGCGTCGGCTGGAATACAACACGATGATCAGCAGCCGTCGCGGTGAACCGCCGCACGGCTTAGGTTGGCAGTACCGAAATACCCGTCAAGGGCAGATTGTCGGATTTGAATTTTCCAACTATGGCGGCAACCGCATACTTCCGCCGCGGCGGGACGCCGCAAAAAATCAGTTGTTCACCCGCGACTTTCAGTTTCGCTTCGATGATCGCGCCAGGCAGGATGTCCATCTCCTCGTCGTGGATTGGGCAGCGTCACGCGATAAGCAATTCCGCTTGAGTGAACTCATGAACAGTCTGATGCATTTTTTCCCGCGCAGTTATTTGCCGGCCATCGTAAACGTCAAGGACCGAAATCTCGTGACGTTGCCCACCGGCGAAGAAGTCGAGTTCGACGCCAAGACCCACGAGATTCTTAGCGGGGTCCTCTCAGAAGCACCCGTCGACCTAAATCCCGACCGCGCTGCTCGCAAATTTCCCAGCGTTGACTATCATGGCAAAGGCGTACTGGTCCGTGCCAACGCGCGCGGGACGGATCCGAGAATCGGCACGACCGCGATCATCACCACAGGATCCCCGCCACAGGATTGTGACAAAGGAATTGATTGCGGCCGGTGCCAGGTGCCGTCGCGGGAGCTTTGGGATCAAACGGGCGCGGTGCGCTTCAAATTTTCCACGGATCTAGATTTTGATCGTTTTTTGACCACGCGGTGCGGTTTCGGTCTGCCCACGACCGGTTTCGAATTCCGGATCGCCTCGCGACTTCAATAGAAGTTGGCAAATTACTTCTTTTCATTGACGGGCCTGGTGCTTCTCGGGTCGACGCCGGCCGGCAAACACCAAAAAGTATATTCATAGTATAGCTGGGTCGTCTTAGCCGATGGCCCACCCCCCTTCTCTGCGCCGGTGGACACCGAAGCACTGATACCGTCCGCTAGAGTTGACTGTGATACCGGTTCGTTCGGATAAATCGACACCAGTCCATCGTAGGCTTTTTTGTGCTCTACTCGCAGTGCTGCCAGACATTCTTTTCGAGTGTCTACGGCATTGAGCAGTTCCCATTTGTTGACGTCCCCTTCCGCGCTCAGACCCCGGGGAGTGCCCTCTACGCGTCGGGTCACGAAATTATTTTTCCACAATAGCCAGGCGGCAGCGGCGGTATCCACAAGCAATAAAACCATCAACAAAGGTAGGGCTATATTTTTCATTTGCTGCGCCGTGCCGTTCCTAAACGTTATGCTTTCGCGGCATTGGTTGCAATTCCTAACGAAGCCGATTAGGAAGTAATCAAACTTTTCCGCACTGACAAGGAGCAACTATGCCGACCCAAATCGTGATCGATGCCGATGGCCATTGTAACGAACCGGATAGCGAACTCGCCAAATGGATGCCCAAGGAGCTCGCCCATCTGGCGCCCAATCGCGTGACCGACAGCAGCGGCTATTCCCATTTAATGATCGAGGGCCGGCTCGCCGGACGACGACGATGGGGCGGCGGCGCCGACCGTTGCGCTGTATTCGCCAGTCACATTGAGCGTAGCCGCCCAGGCATGACCGATCCCTTGAAACGACTGCCCGACATGGATGAAGAAGGTATCGACGTCGCGATTATCTTCGGCACTTCCATCGCGCTGATGGTTAACGGCATGGCCGACAAGCCGCTCGCCGCGGCAGTTTGCCATGCCGTGAACCGCTGGCTCGTCGAAGAATATCTCGCGCCTGACCCGAAAAGACTGAAAGGCGTCGGCTTGATTCCCGTGCAAGACCCCCCAGCCGCGGTGAAAGAATTGGAGTATCTGGCGCAGCACCGCGCCATCGTTACTGCCATGCTACCGACCAACGTCTATGGCATCAATTTGGGTCACCGCATGTTCGATCCGGTTTATGCCGCGGCGCAAGAGATCGGCATGCCCTTGTCAGTTCATCCGCAAACCGAACATGACGGGCAGTATGGCGTCTGGGGCGTCATGGGCGCCGGCAGTGAGCGCATGGAAAAATATAGCTACGTGCACATGACGTCGTTTCCCTTCGAACTGATGATCGCGCTCATGCACATGATCGGTGAAGGGGTATTCGACCGCTATCCCAAACTTAAAGTTGGGTTCATGGAAGGCGCCTGCGGTTGGCTGCCTTTCTGGATGGAACGTTTGGATGAGCATTTTCACAAGCTCGGACCGCAGTGGCCGCTGCTCAAACGCAAACCTTCCGAGATCATCAAGAGCTCTCAAGTGGCGTTTACTTGCGAGCCCGAAGAATCGATTTTACCCTACGTCCTAGATACCATCGGCATTACCCAGGTGATGTACGCGTCCGATTACCGCCACTGGGACTCCGAGTTTCCCGACTCCGTGCGCGAAGTGAAGAAGATCCCGGGCATGACCGAAGACCAACTCCGCCACGTACTCGGCGAGAACGCGCGAAATTGGTTCAACTTAAAAGAGGACGACTTACCGGTGAGGTGACATCGAAGAACATCGAGGATAGAGAATCGAGGATCGCGAACTCCAATCCTCTATCTTCCATCATCCTCGATCCTCGCCTATGCATTAACGCTTCTCCGCCCACACCTGATTGAAGAAACCACTGCTTTCCATCTCGGCTAGGTAACGCCGGTCCATCAGTTCCTGAGGTTTGATTTCATTAGCGCGCGGATTCGTCCGGGCGACTTCATCGATCATCGGCTGAATCGCCTGCGCTTTTAATTCTAGGCGTGGTTCCATGACCTTCATCTCGATCGCATAGCTGGCATCCAAAATCGCCCGATCCTTTATTCGGAGCTGCTTTTCCATAACCCGGTACACTAGCTCCTTGTCTTTATGCATCGATTTGGACGCCTCCGCCATCGCCCGCATGAATCGGCCGACCACAAATGGCCGCTTGGCAATAATCGACCGGCGCGTTGTGATCGTCGATGCTGCATAAGGAATACCGATATCGGGACCGAAAACCACATAGCGAAAGCCTTGCGCGATGGCCCTGGCATCGCTCGGGGGTAATAGCGTCGCGGCATCGATACGTCCGGATACGAGCGCGCCCAACGTCTCCGCCTCGCCTCCGGTTTGGATGAAAGTGATGTCTTTATCAGGATTCATGCCCGCGCGGCGAAAAGCTTGGACCGTAAAAAAATGCGTGTTGCTGCCGATGCGCGTTACGCCGATCCTCTTGCCTTTTAGCTGTTCCAACTTCTTAATATCCGGTTTTGCCAGCACGCTTTGCGTCATGATGTTCTTGATGCTGCCGATGAACACCAAGTCCGTCGCGCCGTTGACGTAAGCATTAACAATGCCCACTCCGCCCAATAATCCAACCTCGACGTTGTTACCCAAAATCGCCGACGTAGCCGTCGACGAAGACGGAATGTAAATAAAAACCTAGCTCTTCCGCGACCCACGGCATGGCGTAGGGAACAGCATGAGCGGAATAGAGTGCCACCAACTTGTCCGCCGCTGAGGAACCGATCGGAACGATCATCCAGGCGAGCAATAAAAACAAGCTGTTTGATAGGCAATTCAAGGTCGCTGAGTGTTGACGCATGTCAAATCCTCAATCTCAGGAGCGCTGATTAATCAAAATATACTATAAGCCAAACAACTCTTTGGCATTCCGGTACAGGATCTTTTCCTTGTCATTATCGGAGATACGCGGATGATTTTTCAGTGCATGCAGATTTTGGGGAAACTCGTTGTCCCAATGCGGAATGTCGGAGGCGTAAAGAAAATGTTCCGCGCCGAGATAATTAATCGATTCAGGCAAAAGCGATTCACCCGATTCTAGGCTGAAATACATCTTGGACTTGCGGACTAAATCGCTGGGTTTTTCCTTTAACAACGGCATCTCATGCTTGGCGCGCTTCTCCCAGTGTTCATCCAGACGATCCAGGTAATAGGGCAGCCAAGTCGCGCCGATCTCCAGGAAAGCCAATTTCAATTTTGGAAAGCGCACCGGCAGACCCTGGCAAACGACGTGGGTAAACTGGAGCAGCAAACCAACGGTGAAAGCGTACGAGTGCACTTCCGCGAAAGTCGACAAGTTGGCTGCGCCGATCTCGTGAGAATTGCTGCGCGAACCATGGATGCCGATTACCGCGCCCAATCGCTCTGCTTCGGCATATACGGGATCATAAAAGGTACTGCCTAAAGCCATTGGCAAACCCATCGGCAAAATCTCAAACCCTTTCAGGCCCAATTCCATCACACTGCGGCGAAGTTCCTCGGCGGCGGCTTTCGGATCGCGCAACGGCAAAACGCCGACACAGCTCACGCGATCCGATAGTGCATTGAACTCTTTGGCGAAGTGGGTGTTACATGCGCGCGCGACGGCGATCTGAAAGGATAGCTCTTGGATCTTCGAGACGTTTCCGGAACCTGTGGGAAAACAGATGGCTTTCTCCATTCCTTCACGGTCCATAACCTGATGCCACTCGTCGATCTGTTCTTTCGGGCTGAGATCCTCCCAGCGCACCGCCATTTCAAAACTATCGAAGAGATTGGCATCCCACGGCTGATCGCGCGTGCGCAGCGCCGTGGAGCGCTTGTCCCAAGGGGCTTCGAGATATTTGCGGATATAACGCTCTTTTTCCAATACATGTCCATCAGCATCGATTACCGGACAATTCACCATAAAGACCTCCTTAGATACTCAGTAGAGATTGACGCCATCTGAAGAAAGACGAAGACGGAAATCACAAATCATCTATTCGATATTTTCCTTGCATCGAATCGAGAATAGCGGCGGATTGCGCCAGTGGCAAAAAAACTTACTTGTTATCTAGTCTTCAACGACTGACACCGCGGCTTTTACTTCGTTCTGGCCGAGGATCTGCACATACTCGCGATGAATCTCCGGCGGTTCATCCTCCATGGGAATCATCGTCCATAGCGGATTGCGAAAGCGGTCGTGGCTGTACTTCGGACTGTCGCCGCGAATGGCGAAGTGGCGCATGGTTCCTTTGCCGGTGTTGAAATGGCCGTGCCACATCAGATCATCGGGAGAATAAACGGTGCCGACTTTGAACGGGTAGCGCTGGCGCTCTTCGCCATCTTTCCAAAGGACGACGTAACCTTCGCCCTGCGTGATAATGATTACGGCTCCGGGTCCGTGCCGATGAAACGTGCTGCGGCAACCCGGCGGAAACTCCGACACGTGACAGCCGTAAGTCGTGTCCGCCAATGTGAAGCGCATGTGCTTCACGCCTTTTCCTTTCATCGGAAAATCATCGAGGGGAAATTGATTGGCGTCTGAGACCAAATTGGTTTCCCAATAGCGCTCGGCCATGTGTTTGTTGTATCGCAAAAAATCGTCCCCTTGGTGAAAACGGTCGCGAAAATTGAACGGGTTACGAAAAATGAAATCTTCATTGTGAAAGATATTCATCATGCGCGGGCAAGTCGTGCCGGCAAACAAACGAACTGCTTCGTCTCGGGAGCCGTTGAAGTGAATGTAGGAAGCATTGAGTGGAATTGCAAAGATCGCTCCCGGTCCCCACTCAAACGTCACCTTGCCGGTACCCTCTTGCCATACGGAAGTCGCGCCGCGTCCCTTGGCGACATAGACAATTTCCTCGAAAAGATGGCGTTGGGGAAGTGTCTGGCTGCTCGGCGCGATCTCGCAAACATACGCATCCGTCTGCTGCTGATTTGAAAGATTGAGGTAACAGCCCAACGCGCCCGTTCGTTCCCATTTGCCGAGCTCCAGCGTCGTCACATCGTTCACTACATTGCCCTTGACGATCGGGATTCCCTCTTTCGCTTGCAGCTGATCATACGGCGTCGGGCCAAAATCGAGATGTTCGCGAAATGGTAAAAGCATATTTTCGTGCTCCTTTGGATTTGTCATGTCATAACACGAAACTTGCATTCGATCACAATCTTTTGCGCGATCATTCAGAGTCTGATCGCGATGCTATTGCGTATCGCCCGCCACCTCCCGTATATTCCTGATATGAACAATGAGCTGGCACCGGGAATTGCTCGAACCCGGAGCTATGTGACTACCTTGGAGATGCGGGCGCGACAGTTAAAGGCAGACGTTTTCTCGACACCGGCCATGATCGGCTTAATGGAAAGAACCTGCGTAGATTTGACCGAACCGTATCTCGACGATGATGAGCAGACCGTCGGAATTCATGTCGACGTGCGTCATATCGCGCCCACCAAGATCGGCCAGAGCGTCACGGTGACCGCCGAGCTTTTAGAAGTGAAGGACAATAAGCTTCGCTACGCCGTATCGGCGACCAACGATCAAGGTGTGAAGATCGGCGATGGAACGCATCGCCGGGCAGTGGTCGACACGAAACGTTTTAATGGAGGCTCCTAATTCATTAGAAAGGGGAATCGCTATGAAACTATATTCCTACCAACCTTGACCCTACGCCCACAGGACAAGGATTGTCCTGGCCGAGAAAAAACTTGCCCATCAGCTCATCGAGTGCGATCTCTCGAACAAACCAAAGGATCTATTGGAGCTCAATCCCTATGGTAAAGTTCCGGTGCTGGTGGATGGCGAGGGGGTCATCTACGAGTCGGCGATCATCAACGAATATCTGGAAGAAAAATATCCCCAGATCCAGCTCATGCCGTCCGACCCTATGCAGCGCTCGCGCGCGCGCATCTGGATCGATTATTGTAATACGCGCCTACAGGCGGCCGCCGGTAACATCGCTCACGACCACGAGGTTGAGAAATCAAAAGAAAGAGTGCGCGGATACCTCGAAACTTTGAATCAGGAAATGCGCGACCGGCAATACATCGCCGGTGATTATTCGCTTGCTGATATCACTTACATCCCGTTCTTTTGTCGTCTCCAGCGCTACCAGACGACCATTGGTGACGATCTGCCGCATTTAAAAGCATGGATGGAGCGTCTGCTCAATCGACCGGTGGTGCGGGCGACGCCGTAAGGACTGCGAAGCTGGTATTGAGAATTTGAGAGAAACCGAAACGGTAAACTCCAAGTGACCCGTTTCTATGGGGCTGGCAACGACCGGACTAGCGTTGCATCGTAATGCGGAGGCCAACCTCGGAAATCCGCGAAGGATTATCGGCTAGCTGTGACGAAGAGGTATCCCAAGTCGGACTCACCGAAAGCAACGAGATCAGGGACAAGAAAACGAAAAGCAGCGCCAGCAGTGTGCTTGATATATTCGTCATAAATTCTCTCCTATACGCTTCCTGGCCATTAACCCACTGAACTCATAGACGATCGGGGCACAGATTCGTTTACGGCCGGCACCCCGGCAAAACCTGATGCGTTTGCGCTTTCCGCCTCCGAATTGATCGAAACAGCAATCGACATGCCGCTCGGAGTTGAAATAGTAAACCATTGCCAACGAGCGCGCTCACTGCCCTCAGGATGGCATTTTGGCCAACCATATTGAACAGTTTTGTGCGGCAAGCGCGCTTTACGGACCCCTGAGCATTTTAAACCGTGACGCCTTGACCGGCGATCGCCGCTTGCCTTATTTTACCGGCAGCGAGGTATTATTAGCGCGTGCCTTTGCTTAGAGGTGCTCTGATGCAAACACGGCAAAGCCAACGGTCGGCCTGTCTCTGGCTCATTTCATTATTGGTGACCGTTCATCTGACGAATCCTCGATCAATCGGGGCGCAACCCTCTGCCCGTCCAAGCCGCCCGTTGCGCGTCGCTTATTTGAGCACCTCGGCGACTATGGCCTCGCTTTGGATGGCCAAAGAGATCGGCGGATTTGCCAAGGAAGGCTTGGATGTCGAGGTGATCTCCATGTCGTCGAGCAACGCGATTCCCGCGCTGATTGCCAACGAGCTTGACGCCGTGCAGGTTTCCGCCGCGCCGGTGATCACGGCCTCTCTGCGCGGCATTGATGTCGTTTTCATCGCCGGTTTATTAAACACGATGATCTGGGACTTTTACGTTCGTCCCGAAATCAAAAGCGTCGAACAACTCAAAGGCAAGATCGTCGGTACCGACCGACCAGCCACCCCGGTAAGATATGGCACGATGGTCGCCTTGAAAAAATTGGGGTTAACGCCAAAAGACGTTCAGCTCTTTCCCTTGGGCAGTAGCCCGCAAATCGTCGCAGCTTTTTACGCCGGGCAAATCGCCGGCGGCGTCGGCTCGCCGCCCGCGAGTTTTCAAATGGAGCGCGCCGGTTTTCGCTCGATGGTCAGCCTGCTCGACGTCCCCTATCAAAACGTCGGTATCGTCGTCAGGCGCAGCCGCATGGATGAGTTGGGGCCGCGTTTAGTTCCGTTGTTGCGCTCCATTCGCGCCGGCATCGAGCGCTTTTATGCCGATAAACCATTCGCCATGAAAGTGATCGGCAAATACACCAAGGAGAGCGATCAAGACGTTCTCGACCGCACCTATGAGTTTTACAAAAAGGCGGGATTCCGACGCGAAATGGTCACTTCGGAACCAGGCCTGCAGGGCATGCTGGATTTCTTATCGGAGACGATCCCCGAGGCAAAAACTGCCAAGCCGGCGCAATTTTTCGACGACCGTTTCTTGCGTCAGGTGAACAGCGGAAAGTAGTAATTGGTAAATCGACCGGTGCAGTCTCGTTACGTTCTGATTGCCGCTTGTGTTTTCTTCTGCCTCGGATGTGGTCCCGTTTCAAAGCCCAAGCCGAACGACCTTGTCGGCATCTACAAGATCACCGCGAAAACGCGACAGTTCTTGAACGAGAAGGGTTACAAAAACGTCTCGAGCTCCGTTTATATTGTCATTGAAAGTCAGGGCTCAATGCGCCTGGAAAGTATCCCCGACTGCGTGTTCGACGACTTTGGCGAATCTCATGGAAAGTTTGTCAGGCGGAGCGCGCGATGGAGATGTTGCGAAGAGCCAACCATCTGGTCGCGCTTGGAGGGCCTTATGTTATGGATTGAGCTGGATGGCAGTGCGGCGGCGTTCGGCTTACTCAAGATCAAGGGAATTAGACCGCCCTATTCGCTTCATTTAATAGTCGGCGACCCTGACAGAGGGGAAACAGTTGTGTTTGAAAGAGAACCGGATCGCGTGTGATAGGCTGTTAGACGATCAATGACCATCATCGACGCCCAAGTTCACGTCTGGCCACCGGAAACGGCGGAGAGACCCTACATCAAAGAAGATGCATCCAAACCCCATCGACCTGTCGCGTTTGAATACCCGGATCTGCTGGGCGAAATGACAGCGGCCGGCGTCGATCGCGTGATTCTGGTGCCGCCGTCGTGGGAAGGATATCGGAACGATTACGCGCTCGAGGCAGCGCAAAAATATCCAGATCGTTTTGCCGTGATGGGCAAACTGCCGCTCAATGATTCCGCGAGCGAGGCAAAGATGGCGTCCTGGTTGAAAACACCCGGTATGTTGGGATTTCGCATCAGCTTCCGCCACGCGGGCACGCACTCATGGCTTGACGACGGCACGGCGGATTGGTTTTGGGTGGCAGCAGAAAAATACGACATCCCCGTCATGGTCTTCGCGCCTTTCGCGGTCGAGAAGATCGGTGAGATCGCCGAGCGACATCCCGGACTCCGCGTTATCGTCGACCATATGGGGCTCAACGTGCAGTGGAAAGGGAAAGATCTGGCTCCGGGCATCGATGTGTTGCTTAAGTTCGCCCGCCTTAAAAACGTCGCCGTCAAAGCTTCATGTCTTCCATGTTACGTCGACCAACCATACCCTTTCCCAACGCTCCATCCGCAAATTCGGCGGGTCGTCGAAGCCTTCGGTCCGGAGCGCGTTTTCTGGGGCACTGATCTTTCTCAGCTTCCCTGCCCCTACTGTCAAGCGGTGACGCTGTTTACCGAAGAGTTGGATTTTCTCTCTACTTGGGACAAAGAATGGATTATGGGGCGTGCAATCGCCCGATGGTTGAATTGGCCGGTGCCGGCACAGAAATAACCCGAAAATAAAAAAATCAGCTTGACTCATGTTTCGTTTTCGGAACGTTTTACTTCAGCTGTTGAGCCTTACGATCTTTGCCAATCTCTCCTGCGTTTCTCTCGATGCCCCGACGACCCCGACACCCCGACTAAATCGAGTAGAACTCCGCGCCTGCCGCTTTCCAAATCATCAGAGTGAATTGCTTTGTGGTAAGTATCCGGTTTTTGAAGATCGCGCAGCAAAAGCGGGTCGTACGATCCCGCTCAACATCGTCGTGGTTCCGGCCACCACGGCAGCACGCAAAACAGATCCAGTATTCTTTCTCACCGGTGGCCCGGGCCAGGGCGCCACGCGTATCGCCCGCGCCCGGGAGGATCAGTTAATGCGCGATCTGCGCCGCGAACGGGATCTTGTATTCGTCGACCTACGCGGCACCGGCGACTCGAATACTCTGCAATGTAATGTCGCCAGGGATCATTCCCTGCTACAGAGTTATTTCCCGGAAATGTTTCTGCCCGAGATTATCCGCGCCTGCAGGCAAACTCTCGAAGCGAAGGCTGAACTCAAATATTACACCACCGCCATTGCTGTCGATGATTTTGACGAAATTCGCGCAGCCTTGGGTTACGAAAAGATCAATCTCTATGGCGTGTCCTACGGCGCACAAGCGGCGCTTCAGTATCTCCGCCGGTATTCACAATATGTGCGAGTGGCGGCGCTCGCCGGGGTCGCCACACCGCAAGCCAAGATCCCGCTTCATTTTGCCAAAGGCGCACAGCAGGCGATGGATAAGTTGCTCGACGATTGCGCTGCGGACGAAGAGTGCCGTACTGCGTTTCCCACGCTAAAGGATGAATTTGCCGCCGTGCTTGCTGTTTTTGATAAGAAACCTGTAACTTTTGAGTTTCCTAACCCGGCAACGAAGATCGTGCAACCGGTAAGCCTTTCGCGCGCTGTTTTCGTCGAACGGCTCCGATTATTGTTATACGATCACAGCACCGCCAGGTTGATTCCTCTCCTGATCCACCAAGCCGCTACCGGAGACTGGACTGCATTTGCAAAAATCGCGTTAATTCCCAGACCAGTGGATTCCGGCATCGCCCTTGGGATGTATTTGAGTGTTACCTGCTCTGAATCGGTACCGCTTATCGCGGAAGACGAGGTCGTCCGCGAAACTCAAGGCACGTTTCTGGGCGACTATCGAACGAAACGACATCAACAAGCGTGCAGTGTCTGGCCACGCGGCGAAGTCTCACGCGAATACTATCGGCCGGTGAAGTCCGAGGTTCCAGTGTTAATGTTGTCCGGCGAAATCGACCCGGCAACTCCACCTGAGTATGGCAAAGCGGCATCTCAGTTTTTGTCGACGAGTCGGCAAATTTTGCTTCGTAGCACGCCGCACAATTATCAGTCGGATTGCGCAACTCGCCTAACCGTGGAATTCATCACCAAAGGATCTGCGAAAGATCTGGACACGACCTGCGCTGACTACATTCGTCGGCCACGTTTTCTCACGGAACTACCCGAACGCTACAATCGTTAGAAACCGGCGCGACGCCGTTGTTACCGTCGGGCTAAAAACGGGTTGCTCACGGCTGCGGAGGTGCGACGGCAAGATCCATTTCGGTTGTCATCGTCCAAACGCTAGAGCTTGCTTGCGCTGCTGTTCATCGCGTATCGACGGCCCAAAAACAGCTTCGAAATATTTCTCTTTTACCAACTGGTCGACCAAGCTGTTGTCGATAGCCTTCGATAGATCGACTCCTTTCAATTCCTGGCTTTGCCGTTCCATCACCGCTTCCACCGAGCCCTTCAGCGCGTAAGGGATCGGCTCCAACACCCGTGCTTTCTTGAAGAGATCGTACACCCGGTTGGCGTCCTCAGTGTTCCTGGTACCGCCGTATTTGATCATGATTTCCGTCGCAAAGGCTTTATCGTCATAGAATCGTTTGATCGCTTCGGCGTGAGCCTTGATGAAGGCTAGCGCCGTCGCCCGTTCCTTGCTCAAGGCTTCGCGACGGAAAAGATAATAGGTCGAAACATAGATATCCTCGTGGTCGAGCAACACAGCCAACACGGGCAATCCGGCAGCCTGCAGACGGAAGTAAGCCGGCGCCGTAACCAAGGCGGCGTCCACCTGCCCGCTCTGCAATGCCGCCGCCCTGGCCACCGCATCGACGCCGATGGATACCCACTGAATATCGCGCGGTGTCATGCCGTATTTTTTCAACAGGCTCACCGCCATATGATAGGGCGGATCGCCGACACGACCGACGCCGATTTTTTTGCCGCCGAGCTGCTTCATGTCCGTGGCGGTCTTCGAGCCGATCATCGCGAAGGAGCCCTTGTTCATGAAACCGCCGAGCACCACCAATGATGGATCCTTCGCCGCGGCCAGCAGAGCTGGATCGCTTCCCGAAGAAGTCATCGCGGCGTGGCCGCTGATGATCGCCGCGATCGGACCCGGATGAACCGCATAAACCAACTCGACATCGAGCCCGTATTTGGCGTAGAGGCGCGCGTCTTTAGCGATCCACAGTGGCCAGGAGGCGCCGCTTCTTGCCCCGACCATCGCCACGGTTTTCTGTAACGGCTGGGCAAACAGCGGAGGGGCACCGAGAATAAACAGCGCCAGAAACACCGCCACGATGCTTGCACCTTGAAGCTCGATTTTTTCTTGTTTCACGTTTTCAACGAACTCTTTCTTCGTATGGCTTGGTATTAATTCCGCACAACGTTTTGAACGGTTCCAACGCTGGACTGCCATCAGCCATCATTGGGCCCCATCCCTTTCATGATCTGTCGCCAGTCCGTACCCGCGGGCAAAACGCCTTTGATGGAACGCAATTTCGAGAAATCGTTGTGCTGGGGATCGCGAATGATGTGCGGTGGATCTTTTCCTTCGGCAACGTCGCTCACCGCTCGGAGCAGCATTTTGCGCAAGGCAATGATGGTTTTGTCGCTATAGCCTAGGTGCTCTTTGCTGCGGTCCCAGATCGCGCCCATGCTCTCGGTGGCACAACCATCCTGTTCCGCCGGATTGAACGCTTCGATGTCGGTGTAGCTGGCCGTTCTTTGGAGCTCGCGGTTTTGCAGGTAATTATTGCCCAGGTTACGAATTCTTCTGTAATCGGCGCCGATCCAACTGCGCAAGCTTTTTCGCTCTTCATCGGTGAACGGCCTTTTGCGCATGTTCAAAATGTAAAGCCACGTTGTTTGATCATCGATCGGCACCCAAAAGCGAAACCCGCGAATATCATCCTCTTCGAATTTTGCAGTCGGTGGGCCCGGCACGATGCTGAACGACGGCAGTCATGTAGGGGCTCGTGCGGACGTAAAACTGCCCTGTTCCCACTGTTCTGATTGAGATCGCCCGCATACCGTAACTGGTCTCCTCAGCGTCCAGGGTCGGCGCCCCGTCGCGCTTCAACCGTTCGGCGTTTTTGATATTGTTGTTGTGCAGAAACGATGTATGCGAGGAATCGAAGTCC
>DASXSW010000095.1:0-11752 GCA_036505755.1 Binatia bacterium
AAACGGTAGAAATTCCCGCAAAAAAGTCGCGAGAGGACTTACCCAGCGTCCGCAAATCTGACAGCATAATTTTGTAGGGATTCGTTACTGGAGGTTTGATCGTTCGGTTGCGATGACTACCAGGCACGCCGAATGGCTAGCGTGAAAAATATCTTCTTCAGTATACGGCGGCGCGCGCCAAGAGTACAAATCCTCGGCATTGCGGTCGCAGCGATCGCGGGCGCTTTAGCTGGTCCATTACGCGCAGAGCAGTGCATCGTTCTGGAAGATTTTTCTTCTTCGACGCTGAACAGTTTTCCACCTGGGTGGAAACCTCGAGAGGAGCCTGGCAGGAACGTCTACGTGGTCGTCAAGGAAGGTGACATGCTTTTCGTACGAGCGAGAGCCACAGGTACCAGGGCGGCAGGCAACGGGATTGAGGCCGACAGGCCTGTCAAATGGAATATCGAAGAATATCCGATTTTGCGCTGGCAATGGCGGCCGCGCGTATTTCCACGAGGGGCAGACGAATATTCGGGTAAAGATGACAGCGCGCTTGGACTGTACATTGGTTTCTGTCCGCCCGAAGACTTAGCTCTTTGCGAGCGGTCCCTCAAAGGACAGCTCGGGTTGGGCGATCGGATCGCCCTGCCGAAATTGCTCCTCACAAAAGGGGTCGGCTCGTTGAAATACATCTGGAGTGAGCGGCTCGCGAAAGGATTTGAGTTCGACAAGGGGCGCAAAGCAGTAAAGGTACTTGAAAGCGGTGTTCCTACCAATCGCGACCAATGGGTTGAAGAGCGGGTCGATATTGCAGCCGATTATCGCAGACGCTTTGGCGTGCAGAAGCTGCTGAACCCGATTGGCCTTTCCATTCTGACCGACTCGGACGATACGCAGTCGTTGGCAGAGGGGGACTACGCCGATTTTAAATTGTGCCGGGACTAAAGACCGTCGGTCTGGCATCGGGTAGCAACCGCCTCTCGTTCTACTGCGAGAATCCGTGGCGCGTCGGTGTCACAAAAGCTCCGCGCTTCGCCGTCCTTGAACGAGCCATAGATCCCTCTAGAATGTAAGTATAAACAGCGTGATTTGTCGGGATTTAATCCAAGGCCGCATGAACAAGAAAAATCTACGAGGCGCAGTCATCGGGTATGGTTTTATCTCAGCCACAGGACATATTCCCGCCTATCTCAACCGAAGCCAAGCGTTAGGCGACGTTGAAATCGTCGCCGTCGCGGACATTTGTCCGCTAAGGAGAAACTTGGCGCAACAAGCGCTTCCCGGCGTCGAGATCTACAGCGATTATCGGGACCTGCTGGATGTCGAGGCTTCACGTCTGGACTTCGTCGATATCTCTACTCCACCTTGCGATCACGCCGCCATCGCTCATGCCGCGCTCACAGCCGGGTTACATGTTTTATGTGAAAAACCTCTCACCCGTACAACGGAAGAGGCTCGTTCGCTGCTGGATCATGCAAAACGCGTCGAGAGAGTGGTCTTTCCTTGCCATAATTACAAACACTCTCCGATGGTCAAGACGATTCGCGAGATCATTCAAAGCGGCCGCATCGGGAAAGTACGTTCAGCGACGTTGAACACTTACCGGAACACCCATGCAAAGGGCGTCATAGAATGGAACTCCCATTGGCGGCGCGAAAGTCGGTACAGCGGGGGAGGGATCGCTATGGACCATGGCAGCCATAGTTTTTACCTGACCTTTGATTGGTTTGGATCCTATCCCACATCGGTAAGCGCTAAGATGAGCAATCTCGAAGCCGGCAAGTATGACACCGAAGACGATTTTACGGCCGTATTGACCTTTCCAACCGGCTTGGCTCATGTGTATCTCACTTGGAGGGCTGGAGTTCGAAAAATTATTTACACCATCGAAGGAGAAAAAGGCGCGATCACCATGGAGGACGACGATCTACAAATCGAGACTATGAACGGCGTGAGGGATGTCGAAAGAAAATCGATTAGCTCTCATTGGGCGGACGCGAGCCACGCGAGCTGGTTCAATGCTCTTTTTGATGGATTCCAGAATGCGATCGAGCGCGGTGAGTTTGCAGGAAAAGAGGCGTGCGAATCGTTGTTGTGTATCGAGTTGATTAATACGGCTTATCGATCAGCCCGAGAGAGGTCTCGGGAGTTGCCCCTTGGCTAATCAATCACAAACCAGGCGGAGCCAATTCATAGGGCGATAGGATCATGACGCATGAGCTGAAATATACTCTGACGGTAGCGCTGATCATTCTCTTGCTCGCGGCCGCCTATGGACTCAGGGTCGCGGTTAAGGGGCGAGTTCACTTTGATCGGATAGATCGCCTGGGCGGCAGTCGCTTATTGAGCAAGGGAGCGATGGAGTTGGGTTATTGGATTCTTCATCCGGTGGCTAGGCTCCTCGTTTCCCTGGGAATCACGCCGAATAAGTTGTCTTGGGCTTCTCTCGGGTTCGGTTTTCTGGCAGGGGCTTATTTGGCTATGGGGCATTTTGGTTTCGGCGCGATATTCGCCACGGTTTCCGGTTTGCTTGATTCTTTGGATGGAATGGTCGCGCGAATCTCCGCTGTTGCCTCTGACGCTGGGGAGGTTCTAGATGCGGCAGTCGATCGCTACGTCGAATTCTTTTTCTTGTCGGGTTTAATCATCTACTACCGGGAAATTCCTGTCTTGCAGGTGCTCGCGCTTGTGGCCCTGCTTGGAAGCTTTATGGTTAGCTATTCCACGGCTAAGGCCGAAGCGCTCAAAATAAATCCTCCTAAGGGTAGCATGCGGCGCCCCGAACGCGCCGTCTATCTCACCTTGGGAGCCGCCTTATCTACGCTTACCATTTCTTGGTTAGAAACCCAGCGTGAGTTTGCAACTCCTATTGGTTATCCGATGGTGCTGGCATTGGGATTGGTGGCGATTGCAGCCAACGTTTCTTCAATCGCGCGGCTCCGGTCTACCGCCAAAGACATTCGGGTCCGGGAAAGAGACCTGGCCAAGGCTCGCGCAAGAGCGGCAGAAAAAGCTTTGGTCACAGAACAAGAAGGCTCTCAAATGAGCCATCACGCGCCTGACGTCCAGCTTTAGAGGCTGCACCCATTATGCGACGACGTTCACAGTTGCCCTTGATGGTTTCTTTGAGGCGATCTCAGATAGCTTCTTTGACGGCGACAGTTGTCGACTTCAGTGCCCTGATTTTTTTAGTTGAGGTTGGGCACGTATGGTATGTCGCGGCTACGGCCACGGGCGCCTCGTTAGGGGCAATCATCAATTTCATCTTGGGGCGGCATTGGACCTTCGAGGCAAATCGTCAGGGCGTTCGAGACCAAGCAATTCGATATGCCGCGGTTTCGGCGATGAGTCTGGTGCTGAATAGCTTGGGCGTTTACCTGTTGACTGACTATTTGGGCATCCACTACGCGATCTCAAAGGCAATCACCGCTTTTTTGGTCGGGATTCTATTTAATTTTCCACTCCATCGCCGCTTTGTGTTTCGTCGGCACACGTACGCTTGATGAAAAATTCGATTCAGCAGCCGAAGAATCAAAAGCCTGCCATCAAGACGGCCATCCCAGGGCCTCGGAGTCGAGGACTTCGGAAGCGAGAAGATAAACATTTGGCTCCGGGACTGCAAAACTTTGCTTTGCTGGCAGGAATCGCCGTTAAGGAAGCCCGAGGAAGCGCCGTGACTGACGTCGACGGCAATACCTTGATCGATATCATCGGTGGCATCGGCGTCAACGCGCTCGGTCATAGTCATCCAGGGTACGTGCAGGCGATTCAAGCCCAGCTTGAAAAAGCCTCCGTCGGGAGTTTCACGAGCGAAGCGAGGGTCAAGCTCTTCGAACGACTGGCGGAGCATCGTCCCTCTCCATCGTTGCACCGAGCGCAGCTCTATTCCAGCGGCGCTGAAGCCGTTGAATCGGCTCTGCGGCTCGCAAAGTCCTATACGGGAAAATACGAGTTCGTGAGTTTCACTGGCGGTTTTCACGGGAAGACCATGGGAGTTCTTTCACTCATGGGCTCAGATTTTAAGAACGGCTTCGGGCCCATGGTTCCCGGTTCTCATATTGCGCCTTATGCTGATTGTTATCGATGTCCGCTCAAATTGAACTATGATTCGTGCGGGCTCGCCTGTGTCGAGGCAACGCGCCGGCAAATCAAACAAGACAGCAGCGGAAATGTTGCCGCATTGCTCGTCGAGCCGATGCAGGGAACGGCTGGAAACGTGATTCCACCCAAGGAATTTTTACCTGCGGTAAAAGAAGTGGCCCGGGAGTTCGGCGCCTTGTTGATCGTCGATGAGATGATTACCGGCTTCGGCCGTACCGGCAAATACTGGGGCTCGGATCACTCCGGCGTCGAGCCTGATATCATCACCTTAGGTAAGCAGTTCGGAGGCGGGTTCCCGATTAGCGCAATTCTTTCTAAGGATGAAATCGTTCGGTCAAGGCCCTGGTCCGATCCTTCGGGCTCCTCTTCCAGCTATGGTGGTAATCCGCTGGCGGCCATTGCTGCCGACGCGTGTCTCAGGATCATCGACGAAGAAAGGCTTGTGGAGAACTCGAGACGGGTCGGCAAATATTTCCTCAAGAAAATGGAAGATTGGGTTGATCGCTATCCGTTCATTGGTGATGTGCGGGGGGCGGGGCTTTTCATCGGCATGGATTTGGTTCGGGACAAAGCGACGAAAGAGCCGCTCTCCACCGCCGTATGCCAGCGTATTTTCCAAGAGTGCTTGAAGCGCGGGCTGTTGGCCATGACTTACACTCACCGGGTTCGCATTCAGCCTGCCATGACCATCGATGAAGGCACGGTAGATTCGGCAACGGCGATTTTAGCTGAAGTTTTCGATCTGATCGCTCTTGAAGGATGCTGGCAGTAGAGGTCATTAAGCCTGTCTTCGGGATTGACTCACTGATTGTTTTCAAAGGCGGCGTTCGGATGAATGCATTTTACCGAAGAGCAATACTGTTTTCCGTAACGGGCGCAGGAGCGGGATATTTTCCCTGGTTTCCGGGGACCATCGGAACTCTTGTTGCCATTCCGTTCTCGCTCGCGCTTAACCGCATCGCCGTGGGCAATGTTTTTGTTGCCCTTTTAATTGTCGTCGGATCGATCTTCTGCGCTATACGGCTATCGACCAAGGGTGCCAGTATTCTGAAACAGAAAGATCCACCGTTCATTGTCATTGACGAAATCGTAGGCTTTCTTGTGGCCAATTTTCTTGCTCCTCCCCGATTGACTGCCCTGCTCTGGAGTTTTCTATTGTTTCGCTTCTTCGATATCACGAAGATATTCCCGACAAACAGAATAGAACAATTACCGGCCGGGGCCGGCATTGTGCTGGATGACGTAATGGCAGGTGTGTATGCGCTGATCAGCTTGCGCCTACTGATCAAAATAGGTTGGGCATGATTGATAGAGCCGTGATTTATCGTCCCGGGGATGAATTGACAGCGGGAAGAGTTATCGATTGCCAACTCAAGCCCTATTGCCGATCGGCTATCCTTCGTCGGAATGGAAGTCACAGCAATTCTGACCTTGGGTGGCAGAGTTTCTTGAGCATCTCTTTCTTGGAGCCTAAAGATTTAACAGCGCCGGAGGCTTTATGAAACGTGGATTCGGACGAATCATGAAAAGGAACAACGCACATAAGTCCGTGGACACGACCGCCCAGTTTACGACAGGCAAGAAAGTCAGGGTTGCCATCATCGGCGTGGGCAATTGCGCGTCATCTCTGGTGCAAGGAGTCGAGTTTTACAAAAACGCCATGGAGGACGAATGCCCTCCCGGGCTGATGCACGTGAGACTGGGCGGGTACCATGTTCGCGACATCGAATTCAGCGCCGCCTTCGATATCGACGCGAACAAGGTCGGCAAAGATCTGTCCGAAGCGATTTTTGCTGCGCCGAACAACACTTGCAAATTTGCCGAGGTTCCGCGCTTGAATATTACGGTGCAGCGCGGCATGACTCATGACAGTTTGGGAAAATACTTGAGCAAAACGATCCGCAAGGCGCCGGGCGCCACCGATGACGTCGTGGGAGTGCTGAGGGCTACTCGGACGGATGTGGTGGTTTCATATCTGCCGGTCGGCTCCGAGATGGCGACGAAATGGTATGTCGAGCAGATCCTCCAAGCGGGATGCGCGTTCGTAAACTGCATTCCAGTCTTTATCGCTTCGCAATCTTACTGGCGCAAGCGCTTCAAAGATCGTGGCCTGCCGATCGTGGGCGACGACGTGAAATCGCAGTTCGGAGCCACCATCGTGCACCGGGCGCTGACCAACTTGTTTGGCCAGCGTGGTGTCCGGCTCGATCACACGTACCAGCTCAATTTCGGCGGCAACACGGATTTTCTGAATATGCTCGAGCGCGAGCGTCTAGAATCCAAGAAAATTTCCAAAACGAACGCTGTTGTCAGCCAGCTGGATCATCCTTTATCGAACGAGAATGCACACGTTGGACCCAGTGACTATGTGCCGTGGCTCCAGGATCGCAAGTGGTGTTACATCCGTATGGAAGGCACGACTTTCGGCAATGTTCCGCTCAATTGCGAGCTCAAGCTGGAAGTCTGGGATTCGCCCAATTCCGCGGGCGTCGTGGTGGACGCCGTGCGTTGCGCCAAAGTGGCCCTCGACCGTGGCCTCGGCGGCGCATTGATCGGACCTTCGAGCTACTTGATGAAATCGCCGCCGCAGCAGTTCTCCGACCACGAGGCCCGCGCTCGAACCGAGGCCTTCATTCGCGACGAGGAATACGAAGCCGGAAAAATCAGTGCGCGCCTGGCGAAAGCGAGATGAAGGTTGTCATCTTTGGATTGACCAATTTAGTGTAAAGAGTAAGTCAACCACCGAATATCATGCCTCACCCTTTTCTTTCTGACCCCCTTTTCGTTTTCAATTGAAGCCCTGGCTTTTGCGTTTGCGCCGAAGAACAAGCCTACCGTGATCGAGACCGGATGCGGCGATTCAATACCGACGTCACGGCGGTGGAAGAGCGGTATCAGGGTCTTCTTCGTCGCGTGGAAGGCAAGCCTTTTCGTTCTCTAGATGGCTGCTCTCGACGCTGCGGTTTTATAGATTGCGCCTACGAGGCTCAAAGCATCAAGTAAAGTGTAAACTCAGCTGACAAATTGAACCAACTAAAAAGCGCCAGAAAATCCGATGATTAGACAAGGATGCGCTTGAAGTCACTTAGACTGAAAGATTTTCTTACACTTTCAAGCGAAACCTCTAAAAACAGCCGTAGAAAAAACAAGTAGTTAATCATTGGCCCAACAATTGCCTTGAAGTTCTCTCACAGGCCGAATTTTTCCACTGGATAAAAAACTTGATGCTGAAACAAAGGCCTCGCGACGTTTGCGTAGTTTGCTCGGTTGGATTGGTCCGCGTTCTAACTGATAGTCAAAATTCCGTGAACAAGCCGGAGGTTATTTTATGAAAAGTTTTATCCATTTCCTGACCCTGCTTCTAACGGTTTCCCTTGGCATTCACACCGCCCATGCGATACCGATCACGTTCCAAGCCATCCTCACTGGTGCGAACGAGGTTCCTCCCGTCGTTTCGCCAGCGACGGGCCTGGCAATTGTGGTGCTCGATCCGACGGCCCATACGATACAGATCAACGCGGCGTTTAGCGGCTTGACGACGCCCGACGTGGCGGCGCACATCCATTGCTGCTTGCCTTCTCCGTTTTTGACCGGGGTTAACGTCGGGGTCGCGACCACGGTTCCTGCGTTTGTTGGGTTCCCTTTGATGGTTACCTCCGGGAGCTACTCCTCCCAGGTGTTTGATCTCACGCAGGCGTTGATCTACAACCCGGCCTTCGTCACCCTCCAGGGCGGTATCCCACAGGCCGAGGCAGCGCTGGTGGCGGGAATCCAGAATGGGGGGACCTATTTTAACATCCATACCGTCAGTAACTCAGGCGGTGAAATCCGAGGCTTCCTGAGTCAGGTACCGGAGCCCGCGACCTTGTACTTGCTGGGGCTCGGCCTGATTGCGTTGGCGGGAATCATTAGGCGCCGCAGACGAGCGTAGGCGGCTACCGTCAGCGTCGCGGTTCTACTGCGCAGATAACTCCGTTGTAAGCGGGGCGCCGCGATACGCTCAAGCGCCCTTTTGCTTTTTTAGCTCTTCGATCAGTTGCGGGATCACTTTGAAGACATCGCCGACGATGCCCGAAATCGGAATACTGAAAAATCGGTAACTCCAAAAGGGTCAGTAACTCCGGTCAGGCGTGATACTTGCTCTTTGGATCTAAGATGAAATCGCCCCTTCAGAGAAAGCAATTCGAAGACATTACGTTTTGAAAAAGACTATTTAATAGAGTCGAAAGCCTTGCCGTTTCAACTCGCTGGGTCCGCGATCTTTAGTAACGCGCCTCTGTTTTCAATCTTTTGGTGTTGGATTAGGTCCGCGCCAGTCTCCGTCTGAGGCGTTAGAGTCTCTTTCTCGCCACTGCGGCCAGAACTATTATTCCAAAACCCAGGAGCACCAGCGTGGAGGGCTCCGGGATCGGGATAGCCAGAGGCTCCGCATAGAGGAAGTCGTCCATTGCAACGATGTCCACGCCTCCAAGCGGGTTGTCATTCGGTCCCAGCGCGGTGTTGCCGCTGGTGATACGCACCCGACCGACGCGTTCTCCGGCGTTGAAGGCGATCCCCAGAAACGAAAGGCTTCCGTTGGTCACCGTGCCGATAGGGACGTTGAAGCTGCCCAGGGAGTTGCCCTGGAGGTCGAAGAAGTCGAGGTGGGAACTTCCCAAGAGATCGACGTCTGTAAAAACAGCACCAAAGCCGCTGACCGTGGCGGGGACGGCGCCGTTCGTGCCTGGTATGAAGAAAGTCACATCTGTAATGTTGCTACCGATTGGGCTAAACAGTCGCGCGGGACTGAAGAAGCTGAAAGTTACAGGGTAGGTCGGATTAAACTCGGATGCGAAACCGCCGAGAGGAGCCTGAATAAAGTCTGTTCCCGGAGTGTTGAACAACGCGCCACGGATGTTCTGGAATCCATTAAAGGGAGTGGGGGAGATGGTGATGCCTGTTCCACCGCCGTCCCAATTGATCTCACGCCGGCCGCTGCCAAGTGGGCCGGGGTTGTTAGCGTTGTTAGGGTCTCCCAAAGCCGCCCGGAAGGCATCCACCGTCGACTGGATCGACGCGGTGGTACCGTTTCCTCCAACGGAGAACAGGATTGGCACCGCACCCACCGTCGCTGGGAACCACAAAAGAAACGCAAATAGTGCAGCAGTCCCACAATATCGAGAACGCCGGATCCAATCTTTCATTGTCATTCCTCTCTCCGCGCTGTTGATCTCCAGCGCAATATCAAAAGATAAACAGGAAAGTGTTTCCCAGCTTGGTAAAAGTAAACTCAAGGATAATGGTGGAATAATTTAGCCCTTAGCTACGCACACGCTATGCCAAAAATGATCTGTAATAAGTTTAACGACTTAGATGGATCGGAGGCTGGACAAACTGTAAAATTTTTTGACACAGTTGGAGTTAGACCGTGGCACTGTGTGTGGCTGTGAATCAGGAATCAACGTCATCGGAACAAAACATACATATTTCAGCCACCTAACCGCCGTACTTCAAAGTAGGTAGGGTCGGGGTCGAGAAAACTTTTTAGTGTAAATCTCCTTTACATGTAAGTTTTCATTTACATACCACTTGAAGTTAGACCGGTTCGCGCCGGCCCCGCTGGGTATTGACTCCATGCTCTAACTCCTATTGTATTCATTTACGGCAAACGAAGGTGACCGACCTATTCAAGGCCATCAGACGATTGCCACTGCAACTTTCAATCTCCAGGATCGTTCGCCGGGTTTGGTGGATTAAGAAACGACGGGCAGAGCACGACTCGCCATTGCTCTAAGATTACTGAAAATGGCTCACGCTAAATCGTTAAGAGTGATCGGGCAATCGTTAGAGGTCGCCAGGGCTGCGGCTTTCGAGTTGGAGAATGACGGTCAATACTATGTCGTGCGGAGCGATTCCCTCACTCCAACAGGCGAATGGATTTTGCAAAACGCCCTTAGCGAAAACGAATTTTCCGAGCGACACACTCGCCCACCAACAGTTAAGCGGTCGTTGCGTTTCAGTTCACCCGATATTGCACGGCTTGACGCAGAGGGACAAAAGAGAAGGCGAAATCAGACTTCGTCACGGATGGAGTCAGGTAAGCTGTCTCAGCTTTTACGTACTCTGGGTGATCATCTCGACAGAACCGGGGTAAGCGCCTTTCATATTTCTTGGTCGCCTGATTCCATTCTTGTCGATTACCATAGACTAGACGGTGAGAGTGACTCAAGAACGTTTACCCAGGAAAAACTGCAGCAGCTCGGGTTGCACACGAGATTCCGACGGTCCAGCCGCCCCTGAACGATTTCAGTTAAACACTGGCACGAGTGGTTAGCTGAATTTTTTCGGTCATCACTCGACTTTATCCTACGGATTCGATTCACAGTCGTATCGATACAGAGGCAGCCGTTTTACAGGCATTGGTAAAGACGCGGAAGAGAAAGGAAACGAGGTACTCAAAATTATTGTAGATGCCATGCGTTTTCACAAATATGCGGTCGAGATTAGAGCATTCGGTGGACACCGTTTCGGCTCCGTTTCGATCTGGCGTACCGTTCGGGGACGTTATATAAAATTATAGTGGCATCAGCTTCGGTAAAGATCGGAGGCAAGCAGCTCGCACTCTCCAATCTTGACAAGATCATGTACCCCCAGACCGGCTTCACTAAGGGCCAGGTCATCGACTATTACACTGGTATAGCGCGCTACATTCTGCCCCATCTTAAAAATCGTCCCATCACCCAGAAGCGGTTTCCGGACGGAATCGAGCGTCAGCACTTTTATGAAAAAAACGCCCCCTCGTTTACGCCTCCCTGGATAGAGACGTTTCCGATCTCCCGCTCGAGCGAGGAATCGGTAATCAACTATATACTGATCAACAATCTTCCGACTCTAATTTGGTCCGCCAACATGGCGAACCTGGAGTTGCATCCATTTCTAGCGCAGGCTCCCTATATTGAACGGCCCACGATGGTTGTTTTTGATCTCGACCCCGGTGCGGGAGCAGACATCTTAAATTCCTGTGAGGTAGCCTTTCTTGTCAAAGATTTATTGGATCGACTCGACCTCAAGTCGTTCGTAAAGGTGTCTGGCTCCAAAGGCATCCATTTACACGTGCCGCTGAACACGAAAGTAACCTACGAAGCAACCCAGCCGTTCGCCAAGAGCATTGCCCAGTTACTGGAAGCCGAACACCCCGATCTCATCGTGTCTCAAATGCCGACAGCCAAACGCAAAGGAAAAGTGTTCGTCGATTGGAGTCAAAACTCAGAACACAAATCGACTGTCGCGGTCTATTCCTTGAGGGCTAAAGCTGACCGGCCGTTTGTAGCCATGCCGGTTGGGTGGGACGAATTGAACAGGGCTCTTAAGAGGGAGGACGCTTCCGCGCTCTTTTTCGAACCGGATGCCGCTCTGAAGAGAGTAAAGAAGATCGGCGATCTATTCGCTGCGTCGTTAAAACTCAAGCAGAGACTCCCACAGCCATTTATGGAACTCATGTCCAACTCGACGGGGCCGAAGGTTTCTGACCGGGCCAACGCGCTCGAGACCTATCGCCAAAAACGCGACTTCACGAAGACACCCGAGCCGCCTCCGTCGATAACCAGATCGAGCCGTCAAGAAGGCCGCGGGCTCTTTGTGATCCAGAAACATGCGGCCAGTCGTCTTCACTATGATCTACGTCTCGAAA
>DASXSW010000096.1:0-4742 GCA_036505755.1 Binatia bacterium
GCCACGTTTAACTCCTCGAGCCAGTTCTGCGTGCATCTACGAATTGGTAAGGGAAGGGTAGACAGTTCTTCGTCGATGACCAGGTTCCTAACCTCCCGCGTTACGCAATCGCTCTTGGATGTTTGTTCATCCCGGGATCACATGTTGCTCAAGGAATTTTTACAACTGGAAACGAATCGGGAGAGAAGCTCGACAAGGTTCGCGAGCCAGCGCAAAGGGTTGCTCAGCCAATATTGAAATGACGGGATAGGCTCTGATTCTGAAAGGAATGGATTCGAATGTCTCGAAGTTATTACGGTGACTTTCGCGATTATGTAGACGATCTGCAGAGGCGCGGCAAATTGTATCGCTGGCGGCGGCCAGTGAACAAAGATACCGAACTGATGCCACTGATGCGGCTCCAATACCGCGGCATCGACGACCACAAGCGGCAGGCATTCCTATTTGAAAACGTGCGCGATGGCAGCGGTAGACAATTCGACATCCAGGTCGCAACCGGCATGTACGGATCATCGCGAACGGTCGCAGCGCTTGGATTAGGCTGTGAAGAGGCAGGCGATATTTATGAAAACTGGCGTCACGCGCTCGCTCACATGTACGAACCAGAAATCGTCGCCCGCGCGCCGGTGCAAGAAGAGGTTTATAGCGGCGGCAGGTTGAAAGAATTTCCTGTGACGCGCTTGCCGTCGCCGGTGGAAGAGCCGGGTTTCAGCTGCGGCATCCGGGTGACAGCGCCATTCATCACCAAGGATCCCGAAACGGGAATGCGCAATGTCGGCATGTACAGCGGTCACTTTCGCGGCGACCAAAAGCTCATCGCGGGCATTGCTCGAACCCACCACGCGCTACTCTACCATCACCCCAAAGCGGTGCGACGCAGGGAGCCGCTGCCGGTGGCGATCGTGCTCGGTTGCCTGCCGGACATTGTCTATGTTTCAGCAGCTAACTTACCCTATGGCATCGACGAGATCGCCGTTGCCGGCGGGATTCGCCAGCGGCCGGTCGAGATGGTGCCCTGCAAGACGATTCCGTTGGAAGTTCCTGCCGACGCGGAAATCGTGATCGAAGGTGAGATCTCCATCGACGCGATGGAGCGGGGTGAGCCCTTCAGCGACTATCCGGGTTATCTCATGGCCGAGCGCGGTTTGCGCCCGGTGATCGATATCAAGGCAATCACGCACCGCCGCAATGCGATTTTCACAGCGATTCTTGTCGGTCTGCCGCCCAGCGAGTCGAACGGCATCTCGCGCACCTGTCGCGAACTGATGCTCTATAATTTCCTCAAGTACAGCTGCAACATTCCGGAAGTGTTGGAAATCTGTTGTCCCGAGATGGGCGGCGGCTGGAATTGGTGGGTGATCCGAATGGCGAAAAGCCATCCGTCGAAACCCAAGCAAGCGTTGCAAGCGGCGTCCGGCATGGACACCACCAACAAGATTATTATCACCGTGGACGAAGACATCGATCCCAAGGATGCCGAAATGGTGATGTGGGCGATCAGCTTCGCTTCACAGCCGCATCGCGACGCGCAGATTGTCACTGGAAAGAGTCCGTTGTTAGATCCGTCCGCCTACGCTCTCATGACCAATCCTGAAGAACGCTTCTTTCCGCCTCCCGTCGGCTGTTCGGGCTTGCTCATCGACGCGACGCGCAAAGGCAAATACCCCCCAGTGGGCTTGCCGAAAAAAGAATTTATGGAGCGGGCACTGGAGATTTGGCGAGCAGAGGAGATGCCCGAGCTCAAGCTGCGCACGCCTTGGCACGGCTATCCCTTGGATCTTTGGACCGCACAGGACGACGAATTGGCCGCCGCGGTGGCGCGAGGCGACTATTTTTACTCCGTCAAAAAATAGAAAGGAATAAGGCGTGGCAAAGCGAGCGACCAGCTATGAATTGTGGCTCGAGGAGGAAGGCATTCCGGTCGTGGACGGTTACGGCATCGAGGACGTGACACTCTTGCCACGCAAACCATGGAAGCGCACCGGCGGCAGCGGCGCGTACATCGACCTCAAAGGCATGGAAGGCTTCACCGGCATGTACGTGTGCGAAATTCCCGCCGGCGGAGCGCTCGAGCCGGAAAATCATCTGTATGAGGAATTGATTTACATCATTAAAGGCATGGGCGCGACGGAGATTTGGTCTGCCGGAGACGACAAGCGCAAGATGCACTTCGAATGGCATCCGGGGAGCTTGTTCGCCATCCCGCTCAACACGCGCCATCGCATGATCAACGGCAGCAACGAGCCGGCAATCTTTCTCGCCGTCACCAGCGCACCGCTGATGATCGATCTGCTTCACAACGTGCCGTTTGTGATGGGCTGTGATTATAAGTTTGATGACCGCTTCGACGGCCAGGCCGATTATTTTGTTCCCACCTCCGACCGAAAAGAAGTCGGCGGCTTTATCAACTGGGATTCGAACTTTATTGCCGACGCTCGCGGCGCTTTGGTCGATCCATCGGAGGCCAAAGGTTTCGGCGTGCGCATCACCTCTTTCGATATGGGCGGCAGCACATTGGTCGGTCATATCGCCGAGTGGCCTGTCGGCCGTTATCATAAAGCGCATTTTCACCAAGGCGGAGCGATTTTGTTGATCCTGCGCTCCAAAGGTTACACTTTGATGTGGCCGCCGGAAGCCGGCATCCGTCCTTACCGCGCGGGCAACACGGAGCAAGTCGTGCGCGTCAACTGGCGCGAAGGTAGCGTTTTCAGTCCACCCAGCGGTTGGTATCACCAGCATTTCAATACCGGCAACGAACCAGCGCGGCAGCTGGCATTCCGCTATACCGGGCAGTCGGGAAAGTTTCTGCTCGGCTGCTGGCGCGCGATTAACAAGGAAGGAGTTCGTACCAGCGTACGCGAGGGCGGCACGATGATCGAGTACGAAGACGAAGATCCGCAGATTCGCCTCGATTTCGAAGCGGCCATCTCCAAGGTCGCGGTGCCGATGGAAATGCCGCAGTTCGAATATGCGGAGCTATGAAGCTGGTTTGGAGATTAGGCCGATGAGGATTTTAAGTATAGGTCATATAAGTCTCATAGGACCTATACTGCAGAAAAGCTCAGTGCTGATGACGCTCGTAATCGCGTGTCTCAGCGCGAGTCTTACTTTCGCTCAATCCCGCTCCGCTGATTGGGAGAAGATCGTCGAGGCCGCCAAGAAAGAAGGCAAGGTCGTTGTCTCGATACCCACCAGCGCCGAGTTGCGCAAAGAATTTGACACGGGCTTTCAAAGAGCATTTCCCGGCATCGAGCTCGAGCTCAACGTCGCCCGCGGGTCGAGCAACATCAACAAGATCGCCGAAGAGCAAAACGCCGGCGTGCGCTCCGTTGATCTCCACATTGGCGGGACGTCTTCCATTATCACGGGTTTGCTAGCGGCTAATTTTCTCGAGCCAGTGATGTCGACGATGGTGCTGCCCGAAGTCAAAGATGCAAAATATTGGTGGGGCGGCCATATCTGGGCAGACAACGCGAAAAAATACGTTTACAGCTTTACCGCTTATATGACCGAAACCGTCTGGTACAACTCGACGCTCGTCAAGCCTGAAGAGATAAGTTCCTGGGATAGTCTGCTTGATCCGAAGTGGAAGGGAAGAATCGTTATATTGGATCCGCGCTCGCCCGGCTCGGGAGAATCGAACTGGGCTTTTCTGCTAAAGCTGAAAGGAGAATCATTTCTTGCCAAACTTGCGGCGCAAGACATGATGGTCGGGCGAAACCTGCGTCAGCTCGCCGAGACGGTGGCGCGCGGCAAGTCGATGATCTCCATCGGCGTTTCTTATTATAGTTATCTGCCGTTCATCAAAGCCGGGCTCCCGGTCAAGCCGATATCGAATATCAGAGAGGGCTATTATGCCGGCACCGGCAGCGGCAATCTTGCAGTGCTCAAAAATGTGCCTCATCCCAATGCTTCGAAAGTATTCGTAAATTGGCTGCTGTCCAAAGAAGGTCAGAGCGCGTTCACCAAGGCCTTGGGACAACCGACGCGGCGTTTCGATGTCGATACGAAGTGGACGAAGGAGTACGGCCATCCCTCGGCCAAAGAAGTTTTGACACCGGAAAAGTTTGATGAGTTGGAGAACGGCTCGGAAGAAGTCGTCGTGAAATTTCGCAAGCCGGCGATGCAGCTCGCAGAAAAACTTTTCAAGTAAGGGATGATCATCGGGCTAATATGAGTTCTAGAAGCCTTATAGGTCCTATTCTCAAGAAAAGCTCAGCGCTGGTGCTTGCAGCTGTTTGTTTGAGTGCCACTCCTGCCACCGCTCAAACCAAGCCAGCTGACTGGGACAAAATCGTCGAGGCGGCCAAGAAAGAAGGCAAGGTGGTGGCCTCGATTCCGCCGAGCACCGAGCTGCGCAAGGGAATGGAAATCGCCTTTACGCGGCGCTACGGCATCGGTGTCGAGTTCGTGCCGGCGCGCGGCGGGGCGATCATTCAAAGAATGGTCAGCGAAGCCAAAACGGGCGCGCAGTATTTTGATCTGCATATCGGCGGCACCGAGTCGGTGGTGACCGGGCTTTTGCCCGAGAACATTCTGGAACCCGTGGAGCCGTTTTTGATTCTCCCCGACGTCAAGGACCCTAAACAGTGGTGGGGCGGCCATATCTATATCGATAATGCCAAGCGTTTCATTTACAATTTTGTCGCGTACCAGACGGTCAGTCTCTGGGCTAATCCCAACGAATATAAACCAGCCGAATTTAAATCGTTCGACGATCTGCTCAATGCCAAGCTGCAAGG
>DASXSW010000097.1:0-7133 GCA_036505755.1 Binatia bacterium
AGAATTTCTCGGTGGTCGGGTAGTAACTATTCTGATCGCGGCAGAACATCTCCAGGCTGCCGGGCGCGATGGCACTGACAAAGGCCTCTTCGACGCCGGCGGCGTTGGCGGCGAGCTTCAAGTTGACGAGCTGGTCGCCGAGAAACTGTTGCGCGGTGTAAACGATCGCGCCGGTGCAGGTCGGGCGCAGCGCGGCCGTGCTGGGCGTACCCAGGCCGGTGTCGGCGTAAAATTCGGCGAACTCACGCTGCTCCCAGCGCACGCCGACGATGCGCATGGGCGCGCCGGGTTTAGCGGTATCGGGTGCAATGGTCTGTGCCGAAGTCGGCGTGAAGCCGGAGACGCGCTCGAAGATGTAATTTCCCCAAGCGCCCCGGTCCGTGGACGCGCGCATGGGCTTGCCGAACTCGCCGTCGTTGGGAATGTCGATGCCGATGTCTTTCTGCGCGCGCACGACCTCGCCGATGGCCGAGCGCAGCCGCGTTTGCAGCGCCGCTTCGTCCTCCGCCGTGACGGTTTTTTTCGCCCACATGGCGCGCAGGTCCGCCGGCCGCGGCAGGCTACCGACATGAGTGGTAAGAATGCGTTCACTGCTTCGTTTCATTGGCCGCTACCTCTAGCGCTCGATTGCTCGGGGGCAGAATTTTACCTCGGCTAGGATGCGAACAACTTTATATCTCGACGATCTTTGCAGCGCGCTCCAACCGCAGCTTCGTCAAAGAACGTGGCGGGGCGAGTGCAGACACGTCGCACCGAAATCGAAACGGCTCGATGAAATTTAGGTCCGATCGGCAAAATATACTCCTGTCACCGCTTCCTGCCAATCAATCTTTGGCCGTCCACGTGTGGCAACAGCTTGCTTTTCATCTCGTCAGATCGGTCCGGGTGAGCCGGAGATGAAGGTGACCTGAATCCCGGTCGCAAGAAGTTCCGGAAACGTTCACGACTTGGCTGTCCTGAGAAAGTCAGCGGGAGAAAGCGTCTGCGCTATTAATGCCCCGCGTTGCAGTTGCTCACGATCCAGTGTCACCAACTCAGCGGCAAACAACGCAGCCGAAGCCAAAAACACGGAATCCGCACCGCGCAGCTTGTGTTGTGCCCCGAGCGCCGCCGCTTGACGGGCCAAACCTTCATCTAAAGCCACCAGAACGGTATTGGGTAGCTGCCCGATAGCCAGCGCATATTGCTGTGCCAGTCCCTCCGCACTTCCCGTTCGGCTCAGCGCGGCTGCGACTTCAGGCATTAACAGCGTCGGCAAGAATAGGCGCGGGCGGGACTCTCGCACCCATGCTAAGAAAGTAGTGCTCTCCGCGTTGCCCCTCTCGGCTCGGCGTGCTGCGCTGACAAACACGCTCGAATCGATTGTAAGCAACCGCACCTTACCGCCTCATCTGTTGAAGCTCAGCAACGGCCGATCGTGTTTTCTTGCTCGATTCTTTGCTCAGCTGATCGACCAAAATCTGCCAAGCATCCCAGGCAGTATTAGCGTTAGGTTGGTTCAGCAGTCGTTCGCCGGCGTCGACCGGAACAATCAGAGCCTCCACGCTTCCGCGTTTGGTCACGGCGTAGGAAACGCGCCGACCTTTCACTTCGTCGATAATCGCTGATGCTTTGGCCTTGAGTTCACGGATTCCGATCGACGGTCTACCGAGGTTAGCCTTAGCGCGCCCGGACTGCTTCGTTCGTGAAGCGCGATATTTTCTCATGTGGTCACCTTTCTGCCTTATGAAACCACAATAGAGTTGTTCCGGCAAGCGCTCGGTCTAGCTCGAGACAAGGATTTGGCAGCGATGACGATAGATGCGGATGTCGAAATCGGTCGCAAGGCGCGAGGCGGACTTAAAACTCGCGGACAGAGTACTTTCTCCGTTGTTGTATCTTCCGACGATTAAGGTGCTGCCAGTTCCAAGCCGGCCGCCAGCCAGGACGGTGCTGCTGCAGGCGACGCAACAAATTTGAGAAACTCGATCGCCGCAGAAGGAGATACGTTACTTGCGGGCACGCCCGCATCGTACGTGATGTACGCTTGCACTGCGGCCGGAACAGGTCCCAGTAGCGCAACGCCTTTGGCCCTCGGAATTTCACTGACATTGTAAAGGCCGAGGTCCGCTTCCCCTTTGGCGATCAACCCCTGGCCATCTGTGGATGGCAACAGCTTGCTTTTTATCTCGTCGGCAATGCCGAGATTCTGCAGTACTTTTTGCGCATTGATGCCGCTGAGACCTCCCGTGCTGGAGTCTGAGTAGGTTACCTTTTGCTGGGCGAGAAGCGTCTTGCGCAGCGCATCAGGTGTCGTGATATCGGGTTTGGGTGCGCCCTCGCGGATGGCAATCCCAATGCCCACGCGGACGAGGGCTGTCCTAGTACCAGCCGCTAGTTTCCCCGCTGTATCGAGCGCAGCGAGAGCCGGCGTCGGCATAATCAGAAGATCGAATTTCTCGCCAGCGTCCACCTTCTGCTGGATCTGTCCGGGTGAGCCGAAGATAAAAGTGACCTGAGTTCCGGTCTGCTTGGCGTGCTCGGCCGCCAGTGCCCGCAGCGCTGTTGTCAACGCGTTGGCATTGAGCACGCGAACCTCGGCAGCCCATGCTGGTCTTGCCAAACCGATGCCGAGCACGATCAGCAAACTGCAAACTGCTGGTGTGGTGAAAAGCGGGAGACGCATGGAGCCCTCCAGTTGTCGTTAACGCTCTCGAGAGCGTTTCTGTTTTAGAGAGTGTGTAGCACTGCAACAGACCCGATCTTGTCATTCCGAACGGAGTGAGGAATCTTGCGTTTGACCTACATGCAAAGACGCAGATTTCTCGGCTTCGCCTCGAAATGACAACGGGGACACAGTCTGTTTACAGCAGAAGCCGCAGGGATCTGCTCACGTCCTCTATTCCTTGACGTACTTCGTTACCCCCCTCACCGTGGCTTCTGCCGTGAAAAGATTGCCGGCACTATCGATGGCAATCCCCTCTCCCATGGCTCCATCGGGCGCATCGGTTTTGTGCGGCGGCACGAAGATTGTCACCTTGCCGTCCTTCAAGCTCCCAATGCGAATGCCCTTGAGCCAGCCTGGATGCCTTTTCGGATCCGATTCAGAGTCTGCCGCATAAATTGTGTCGTTCCGGTCTAGCGCCAGCCCGCTCACGCGGCTGAACTCCCGCCATTCAGCGAGATATTTCCCCTCCTTCGTCAGGATCTGAATTCGGTGGTTGTGGCGATCGGCGACGATCAGCCGTCCCTGGGAGTCGAACTCGAGCGCGTGCGTGTTCGGAACTCGCCCGGCCCCGTTCCGGTCTTACCGATGACCCGCAGGAACTTGCCGTTCCGGTCGAACACCGAGATACGGCCGACAAGATTCGGGTCCTCGACGTTCGTATGGCTCTCCGCCACGTAAACATCGCCGTTGCTCGGGTCCGTGACGACGTCGTTCGGCTCCGTCAGCGCGTCCGGCGGATCTCCCTTCACGCCAGGTCTGCCCAACGTCATTAGCACCTTGCCATCGGGACTAAACTTGATGACGACGCTGCCCTTCTTGTCTTCACCCGGAAACTTGATGCGTTCTTCGGCTGTCGCAACGCGAGCGTCGGTCACCCACACGTTGCCATCTCGATCGACGTGGATGCCGTGTGGCCATACGAACATGCCGCCGCCAAAGCTCCTGATCTCCTTACCTGTCTCGTCGAAGAGATGGACCGGGTTTGCCTTGGTGCCGAGGCAGCCCGGGGCAATTCCTGGCGAGCAACGGTCCGTCGCCCAAACCGACTTGCCGTCCCGGTCGATGGCTACACCGTTGGAACCGCCCCACGGCCTTTTCTCCAGAGTGAGCTGTGCCCAATCGCGGATGACGCGATAGGGGTTCGGTCCGCTGTTGACGGGCTGAACTTTGTCGGTCTCGGCAGTCCCGGCACGCTGTTGAGCCTGAACGGTGGTCCGTTGTGCGGTGATGGAAACGGCAACCGCCACCGCGCATGCGAGTCTCAGGAAAATTGAGATGGTCATTCTCGGTGCTCCTGCTCATATGGATGGGAAATTTAAAGACCCGTTTTTTCTGATGACACCTCTCGTCCTGTAAGGCACAGAGAGATACTTCTGCTTCTCCGCAACTGCGTGTGTCTGCGCAACTCGTCTAGGCCGTCTTGGCAAACCCTTCGTTCACTTCCTTCTCGTAGGCGAGCAGCTTCTTGACGCTCCGGCGCTCCTGCATGCGCTTGAAATGCGCCGCGACGTTGGGAAAGCCTGAGATGTCCACCTCCAACTGGGTGGCGCGGCGGCAGCACCAAAAGAAATGCGCGTCCGGGGCGGTGAAATGGTCGAAGAAGTACTCGCGCCCGGCCAGCCTATCGTCGGCGATCCGGAAGTTCTCGAACAGAGCTTCCGTGGCGAACTTGATCACGCTGTCGGCCGCGCCGGTTGCGTCGCAGACTTTGGGCGGGTTGTTGATCCGACTCAGATAGGGATGAATGCCGCTGGCACACCAGGCATGCAGAGAGATCGCCTGCAACTCGTCCCACGGATCGGCGGGCAGGATCTTCGCGTTGGGGAAGGTCCGATGGACCCATTGATGGATGGCGACGTTCTCGGTCAGTATCTTGCCATCGACCACGAGCGAAGGCACCTTGTGCTTCGGATTGATCTTCAGGTACTCGGGCGAGAAATTCTGCCGCTTGCGGAAATTGAGTGGCCGGACTTCGAAATTGGCGCCGGCCTCGGTCAGCGTGACATAGGGAGCGAGCGCGCAGGTGTTGGGGGCGTAGTAAAGAGCGATTTCCATTCACGTCTCCTCATTAGTTTGATTGATCGATTGCGAATCTAGTACCAGCGCGTTTTAAGTGCAATCCGTTGGCAAACCGGGATCGAATCGGGCTCTGAAAATCTGCGTTCATCGCCTTCTCATTGTCGAATGGCGGTCTCATCGCAATCGCGTTGCTTCTATCACACCAGTGAACTTCCATGTTTTCGGAATTCCGAAAACGTGGAAATGAAAGACGATCGGCTATGCGGCTCGGGGGGTGGTGATAATCTGAGACAGCTTATCGAGCAATGCGGTCCGTCGGAGCAATCTGGCCTAGATCTGGACTCTATAGACTTCGATTCTTGAATTGAACGGCGAATTTCCGGCATGCCCCGCATAAATCGTTTGCTCAACACTAATCCCCTGCAGTGTGTTAAAAAGGAAGCGCGAGTTAGAAGGAGACGCTAGATGAAGATCTATGCCGTCCGATGGCGCGATGGTTCGGTCTCTGTGACGCTTGCGAAAAATCGGCTACATGCTCTCGAAGAATTCGACAAGATCGCCGACACAAATGGGTTGAAGATCGAAGAATTCGATGAGTTTTTGGCCACTTTCAAGCTAACGGAGAGTGGCGACATTGTCCTAGAAGACATAGACTCGGATACCCGTGGAGAACCTGTGCATTCTTGGGCTTTCCCGATCTGGTCAGAATCGCTGGAAACTGGAAGCGACCATGCCAATGCTGCAAAAAAAGAATTGGCGCGTGACGTAAGAATCGCGAAAAAAGTACCAATTGACTCCGAAGTTAGGCGAATCGTCAAGTCGCTTAACATGCACCCAGACCTCGTTGAACAGTATACGCGATTAAAAAAGAAGCCACATAAGAAAAAGTAGTCGCATGCCCGAAGCAATCGCTATGGTAGCGAGCGCGATCACGTCTTCGCTCTACGCGGTCGCGTCTTTACATGGCGGCAGTTTTCGCTGTCGGCGCTAAGCATGGGTCGGCGATGTAGGATTTTTTGAATTTTTGCGCCAATGATCCGATGTCTTCGGGGAGAAGAAAAGGGGACAGGCTAACCTAACCCGCTCCTCGTCGTTTCTTTCACGGTGATCCTGAATCCCAAAATAGAAGTTTTCTCTCTGCTCAAGCGCTTCGCTCAGTTCCTACAAAAACGGCACCCCTTTTGAGTATGTACTCGGTGTTAGCAAATTTTCAGTCAGTGGCCGGGGTGTATTCTAGTTCAGTTACTCTGCAGGGGAGTGAAAGGTTTTGAAAGACGTCGGGAAAAAGCTAAGAGTTTTCAGCGAAAACACTGTGTTTAAGAATTGGCCACTGTTCAACGGTACAGATCGGTCGTGCGGTATTGCACTTTTTCTAATTGCAGCGCGAGCGCTTCGATTTGCTCCTGCCAATAGTGCTCGGTACCGAAGTCAGGAAACGACGCTTTGAAAGCGCTGTCTGCCCAGCGGCGCGCGATCCACGCGGAAAAGTGAATCATGCGCAGCGCGCGCAACGGCTCGATGAGCTGCAGCGTCGTCATGTCGAAAGTTCTGATCTGTTCGTAGGCCTCGAGCAAGATACGCCTTTGCTCTTTCCCGTAGTCGTCGTCTCCGCCCGTGAGCATCCAAATGTCTTGAACGGGAGGCGCGTAGAGCATGTCGTCGAAATCAATGAAGTACGGATCGTCTCTATTCCACAAAATATTTCCGGAGTGGCAATCCCCGTGGAGCAGAACGTACTGGACGCCCTCGAGACGAGGAGTAATTGCGTCGCAAATTTGCGTTACGATCGTTTCGAAGCGACTTGCGAGTTCCATCGGAACGAAGTTTCCGTCTTTTAAAAACTTCAAAGGGTCTCGCCCATAAGTTTGCGGATCAAGCCGTAACCGGGGGGCGGCTTTTACCGTCGCCCCGACGTTATGAAGGCGAGCCATGAACCTTCCCAGGCGCGTGAGCTGTTCCGTCGTCAGTTCCGGCTCGAGTCGCCCCGGACGCTTCGGGAAGATGGTGAACATCACTTCGTTAATTTCGAAAATACTTTGTCCCTTGTCGTCCGTGAGCGGGCAGACGACGGGAATTTCGCTTGCTTCGAGGGCCTTCAGAAAATCGTGCTCGGCCTGAATCGTGGCGCGGCTCCAGCGGCCGGGGCGGTAAAATTTGATGATGACGTGCGGGCCTTCTTCCATCTCGATGTCGTACACACGGTTTTCCAGCGCATGGAGCGCGTAGAAGCGGCCCGTGCAACGCCCGCCCAATTTCTCGGCCGCGTCGAAAATGACCTCTGGAAGAATCTGCAGGAAGTTGTCTAGCATAACTTCATCCTAGACGAGCGTACCCTCCTTGTACACTCCCGCTTAATAATCGGGGCCTGGCCTGACTAAAGGGCACGGACGAGCTGATTTTGGGGTCA